>JAZOBX010000058.1:0-4632 GCA_045596205.1 Eubacteriales bacterium
AATTTCCGCAAAGCTTTTTTCCATGCCGTCCTCGGCAGAAACCGAGCGGTGGTTGAGAAAAGGGGCGGCATACAGCGCCACGGTATGGCATTTTTCTTTACTCCGAAGCAAATAGGCAATGGCAAACTGATCGTCAATTTCGTTGTAGGCGTCGGTGTCCAGCACCACGTCTACCATCCCCTTCGGAGGTGTCAGACTATGCAAATACTGTTCTCTTGTCACGGTAAGTCTCCTTTCAAAGGCAGGGTTGCCCACCTTCATTGTAACACAAAGAAAAGCAGAATGCAACAAAATCTAAAGAAAAGAAAAAGTTGACAAATCCTGCCCCTTGGTATATACTGAAATCACTCCTCAAAAAGACACGAAATTTCTCCCGAAAGAGGTATCCCATGCAACAGTTTTATATAGAAAAAGGGCAGGGCACGCCCCTGATTCTGCTCCACGGCAACGGCGACGATCACCGCTACTTCGTCCATCAAATGGATGCGTTGTCTTGTGCGTATCATGTCTACGCCGTGGACACAAGAGGCCACGGGCAAAGCCCCGGAGGAGAGGGCGAGTTTTCGCTTTCTCGCTTTGCCGAGGACCTGCTGGCATTTATGGATCTGCACCACATCGAAAAAGCCCATTTGCTGGGGTTTTCCGACGGCGGCAATATTGCGTTGCTCTTCGCCCTGCGCTATCCCCATCGGGTGGAAAAGCTGATACTAAACGGCGCCAACCTTTATCTGAAGGGGCTGAGAAAATCCGTGATAGAAGGCTGCAAATCCGCCTATGACGAGGCGTTGCCCAAAGCAGAAGCCGACCCTGCCGCCAAACGGACGGTGGACATGATGCGCCTGATTTTGCAAGAGCCGAATATTGCCCCCACAGCACTCTGCAGTCTCCCCATGCCCACCTTGGTCATCGCAGGCACAAAAGACATGATTTTATGCCGCCATACCAAAATGATCGCCCGCCACATTCCCCGCGCCCGTTTGGTGCTGATGGAAGGCGACCACTTTATCGCCCAAAAACACCCCGAAGCCTTTAACCGCCACGTGCTGGATTTTTTACGTCAATCATGATTTGACGGCTGTCGCAAAAGCATTTTCGACAGCCTCTCTTTTTTTGGGTATAGCCGTTTTGCAAAGTCCACAAACAAACAACGCACATATCGTCATTTTGTCCATTGCTATTTTATCGCAGAATTGATACAATAAAATGGCTGGTAAAAGCAAATGAAAGAAGATATAAAAATTAATAAATAAAAATAATATGAGAAAGGGATCATACCGTGAAAAATGTTTCTGCTTTGAGAGCGGTTGCCTTGCTTGTGATGACCCTGCTGCTTTGCCTGGCTTTTGTGAGCTGCGCAGGCGTTCAGCCCGTTGTCACCACCCCGGGCACCACTACCCCCACCACCACACCTCCCACACCCACCCAAGGTGCGCCCGAGGAATACACCGTTGTCTTTGATGCAGACAACAACACCGCCCCCACCGAGATTACAGTGAAAGAGGGCGAAACGGTTGCTCGCCCCGATACCCCCGAAAAAGAGGGATATATCTTTCTTGGCTGGTATCTTGGCGCAGCGGAATTTGATTTTACTGCTCCCATTGTGGAAGACATTACCCTGAAAGCCAAATGGGAAGCAATTCCCGCGCCGACCTATACCGTCACCTTCCTTGGCCATGACGGCACCGTGCTGTCTACCCAAACGGTCAGCGAAGGTAAATCTGCCACCGCCCCCGAAGCCCCCGCACGCGAGGGCTATCTGTTTGAGGGCTGGGACAAAGACTTCTCCGCCGTCAAAGAAGACCTGACCGTTACTGCCCGCTACCGCGAAAAGCAGTCTTACGAGGTGGTATTTATGAATGGCGCGGAAGTGCTGTCTACCCAAAAGGTATACGAGGGCGAATCTGCCACCGCCCCCGCCGCCCCTAAAAAAGAGGGCTTTGTGTTTATGGGCTGGGATGTTTCCTTCGACGCCGTGGAAAGCAACTTAACCGTCAACGCAATTTTTGCAGAGGCGTTTACGGTAACCTTCCTTGACCACCAAGGCAACGTGCTTGCTACCCAGACCGTGGGCAAGGGTGGGTCTGCCAAAGCCCCCACTCCTCCCCAGCGCCCCCACTATACCTTTACAGGCTGGGACAAAGATTATTCCAATGTGCAAAGTGACCTGACCGTCACCGCCACCTACGAGATCACCACCCATACCGTCACCTTTAACACCGCAGGCGGTACGGTCATTGACAGTGTTACCGTCGTAGACGGCGAAAGCGTTGCCCGCCCCGCAGAAGACCCCGTCCGTGACGGCTATATCTTCGTGGAATGGCGTCTGGGCGGCGTTGCCTATGATTTCAACACTCCCGTGGTCGCAGACATCACTTTGACCGCCGTATATAAGAGTGACGGCAATATTCCTTTGCCCACCACCGAGGAAGTGTTCCTTGATATTGGTTTTGTGGAAATCTGGCCTGATATTACCGTAGACTATATGCTCTTTACTACTCAAACCGTTTTGAAAAGCGGAAAATTGAATACTTTGAATGTTCCCTTTGAAGCTGTCGGCTTTACTGTGGAATACGTGACCACTGATTCCAACGTCTGCACCGTGGATAACCACGGCAACATCATCGGCGTTGGCGTTGGTGAAGCTGTGGTTTACGCCGTGGTAAAAACCGCAGGGGAAATGCGCATTTCCGATGCGGTAGATACCGACGGTAATACCACCGTGCGCGTGGTATCTCTCCCTGCAGGCGCAATTCTTCAATCCTGCGAAGTAAAAGTAGTAGAACAACCCGATTACTATAAACTCTATCTTTCCGAAGAAAATCAAAAGATTACCCTTGGCACTTCTACCGTGGACGTCAACAAATACGCCAAATACCCCACCGGTGGATACGGCTCCGCCAACATTTCTCTTTGGTATGGCGATACAGAGGGTGTATTCACTATGACCTCCGACGATAACCATATGGAGGACTTTGGTACTTGGAATGACCTGAAAGAAACTTACGGTATTCCTTCTACCTACATGGTAATTTCCCGTTATGCTCACGAGGTTGGTTCTTTCTGGGCAGAGCAAATCCCCTTGGGGCACGCCGTAGAGCCCCACGGCCATTTCCACATGGCTTCCAGCGAATACGGAACAACCAGCGATGCCAAAGTTTGGATGGATTTCTACTACGGCAAAAAGGATATCGAAACCACAACGGGTCATCAGGTGCTCATTATGGGTTACCCCTGCGGTTATAACGATCCCGATTATTCCAAGGTGTTGTTTATCGGTGGCCGCGGTACGGTTGGCTCTGTCAACAGCGGCGACAAAATCAACTACAACTGCACCAATTCTCTCAGTGGCTTTAACTCCAGTGTTCTTACCACTATGGAAAAAATCTCCCAAGGCCAATCTCTTGGCGCTTGGATCAGCGTCCACTACCACCAAATCGGTAGCGGTTACGAAAATACCAAGAATTATTTTGAAAGCATTTCCGAGTATGTGAAAGACGGATATATCTGGGCGGCTACCTTCCCTGCGGCTTCCCAATACGGTCAAGAGCGTGACACCGCTACGCTTACCGTGCTTTCGGCCGAAAAAGACGTGATGACCTTTACTCTCACCGACGAGATGAACGACCTGCTCTTCACTCATCCTCTTACCGTTCGTCTTGTGGCAGATAGCTCTTGGGAATACGCTCGCGCTTACCAAAACGGCAAGGACGTGCCCGTATCTATCGTTGAAAAAGACGGCAAAACTTATCTTCTCGTAGACGCCGTTCCCGACAAAGGGGAAGTCACCGTGGTAAAAACCAACACCCCCGAAGTGGAACAAACCGAAGACTACATTTCCTATACTCCCACCGACGTTGTGGGGACTCACAACGATAAACCCCTCACTCTGTCCTTTACCGTCAACGGCGAAATTTGGAAAAACGCCTACGCTATCCAAAACGGCGTAAGATTGAATGCATCTCTTTCTACTGTGAAGGGTGTGACAACTCTGACCGTTACCGCTAAGGTCAACGGCGGAAAAGTGGAAATCGTACCTGTCACCAACCAATATGCGGAGAGAGATACCCTTTCCATGACGGAAATTTACAAAGGCGAGGTGTCTCCCGATGCCAACCGTCCCATTACCATTTCTTCCGCGGAAGAACTGGTGATGTTCTCCGCCTACGTCAATGCAAGACACGATTGCGCGGGACTTCTCGCGGTGCTTACCTGCGATATTGACATGAAGGACGTCAGCAACTTCCAACCTATCGGCTGGGAACTGCATTATGAAAAATCCTCCGGTATCTACGAAATCGCGCCCTTCTCAGGCACATTCGACGGTCAAAACTTCAAGGTCACCAATCTGAAAATCGACAGCCCTCTTTGTATGATCGGCTTCTTTGGTTTTGTAAGAGGCGGTACGATTAAAAATCTGTCTGTGGAAGGTAATGTCAGCGGTCAAAAGCGCGTGGGCGGTATCCTTGGTCACGGTCAAGGGGCGATCCTTGAAAACTGCATCTTTACCGGTTCCGTGACCAACTACGGCATCAACGCTCATGTGAATACCGGTTCTATGACAGGCGGTCTTTGCGGTAGCCTTACAGGTTCTACTATCACCAACTGTGCAGCCTACGGCTCCGTTACCTCCTA
>JAZOBX010000059.1:0-6299 GCA_045596205.1 Eubacteriales bacterium
GGAGATCAATGGGAGTGACCTCATACCCCGCAGATACCAGAAGCTGAAGCAGGGGCAGAGACAGTTTTTCTCCGTGGCTTGTGGTGTAGTAGGCCTTGGGATGGTTTTCGGTCACCACGTACCGTACTGCCGCGGTCATGACTTCTTCCCCACGGTAGGCGGTGATCATTTCTTTGTCGTCCAAAACGAAAAAGGATGCCAGATTCTGGAGCACGTGCTGTTTTCCGCCGTCCACAATCACGCTCTGGCGGGAGAGGTTTGCCACCTGCACCTGCTCAGGCAGGCCCGTTTCGGGGTTGATTTCTTGTTTATAGAGATATTTTGCCGCATCGTCGGGATGGGTCAGCAAATTGATGCAGTCCACTTTGATAAAGTCAAATTTTTGGGAGAGCTGAGAGGCGGTGTTCCACACCAGACTGTAAATAGGGTCGGCAGAAAGGTCTTGCTCTGCCATGCAGAATCTGATTTTGACCTCGTGTCCTTCTCCGCGTAGGTCTCCCAAAAAGTCCTCTGCGCCCTCTGAGAGGGTATGCTCGTATTTTGTTTCGGCATAGAGATAGAGACGGTAGCCGTCTACTACGCCGTACAGCGCCAGATTCAGCACCGCCACCAGCAACACAACGCCCACCAAAATGGCGGCGGAGGTGCTTTTATAGCCAAGTTTTTCGGATAAACGCTTCATTTACGCCTCCATCAAAGATACCGACGGCGCTCATACACGCGCACGGTGAAAAAGAGGAACAAAAAGGCGAGGCTCAGGTAGTAGACCAAAGCCGACACGTCAAAGACGCCAAGGGAGAAATTGCGGAAGCGGGTATAAATAGAGAGACCGCTGAGTAAAAAGCGAATCCAGTACACGCCAATCAGCTCGGTCAGAAAGCTGATGGCGAGAAAGCCCAGCAAAATCCCCACCGTTCCCACAGCGGCGGCAAGCTGGTTTTCGGTGATGGCAGAGGCAAACAGCCCCACCGCCAAAAACACCGCGCCTACCATGAGAATGGCAAATAGGTTGCCCAGCAAAACGGCGGTTTTTACTTCACCGTAGGCATAGAGCAACAGAAAAGACAGAGAGCTGACGAGAGTGGTGCCGCCAAAGAGAGTGTAGGCGGCAAGGAATTTTCCCATCACCACGGAAAACACGGGCACAGGGGCGGTGAGCCACACCTGCTCGGTTTTGTGGCGTTTTTCCTCGCTGAGCAGCTTCATGGTGAGCAGGGGCAGCAACACGGTCAGCGCCAACAGCATAAAGGAAAAATAGGCGGTGACGTCGCTGGTCATGGAGTAGAGGGTGGTATAGGCAAACACCGCCCCCGACAGCAGAAAATAGAATACCATGTATGTATAGCCCACGGGTGTGGTAAAGTAGGCGTGCAGTTCACGGCGATAGATGGCTTTCATCTCTTAACCTCACTTGTTCTTCTTTTTGGGCGCGCCGTCTACCAGGCGGATAAACAGGCTTTCCAGGTCCGCACCGCTGGCGCTGGCGGCAAGAATGGGATAGCTTTCTTTGGAGAGAGCGTAGTAAATGGCTTTGCGGCAGTCTGCCCCCGATGCGCCCTCCACCAGATAGACGGCGGCTTCTCCGTCCCGCTCGCCTGTTACGGTCACGTCACTGACACCGCTGACGGATTTCAGGGTTTTTACCACGTTGGCTTCCTTGCCCACGATGCTGTATTTGTAGTGCACATGGCTGTCCACCTCGCGGGAGAGGGCATCGGTGGGTCGGTCGGCAATCAGCTCTCCGCGGTTTAAAATCAGCACCCGACTGCACACCGCCTGGGCTTCTGCCAGAATATGGGTGGAGAGCAAAACGGTATGGCGCTTGGCAAGGACACGGAGCAGTTGTCTTACCTCAATGATCTGCTTGGGGTCAAGACCAACGGTAGGCTCGTCAAAAATCACCAGCTTGGGGTCCCCGACCAGCGCCGCGGCAATGCCCACTCTCTGCTTATACCCCTTAGACAAATGCCCGATGAGACGGTGAGACACGTCGCTCAGCTTCACCAGGCTGAGGATCTCTGCCAGGTGCGGGTCGCGGGGCATTTTTACCTGCTTTAAGGCATACACGAAATGAAGGTATTCCATCACCGTCATGTCAGGGTAAAGGGGCGGTTGCTCGGGCAGATAACCGATGTTGGCTTTGGCGCGGGTGGGCTCTTCTCTTACGTCCACGCCTGCCACCTTCACCTCGCCCTCGGTGGCGGAAAGGCAACCCGTCAGAATATTCATCACGGTGCTTTTTCCTGCCCCGTTGGGGCCAAGCAAACCGACGATCTCTCCTTCAGAGACGGAAAAACTCACGTCTTGCAGCGCTTGAAACTGGCCGTAGCGTTTAGAGAGATGAGACACTTCAATCATGGCTTAAAACTCCTTTATTCGTTCTGCCTTGGGCAGAGGGTATGAAATGCGCCGAGGAAAAAATGTAAGCACCCCAACGCTTTGTAGCTTTCAAAAATCGTAACCTTTATTATACAGTATAAATATAAACAAATTATGAACAGATGCAAACATTTGCCCCGAAATCTGCCACATGGCAAAGATGTTGCAGATTCGCAAAAAACAAGACACATACTCGTTATTTTTCCGTTTTTATATGGGGGTTTTGCCAAATAATCACATTTTTGGTTTTGTTCATCCTTGCCATTCTTGGCAAAAATTGTGCCATGACAAACAAAGCCTCCTATGATATAATAAGGAAAAACAAAAAAGGAGAGAAAAATGCCTACCCTGACCGAGCTGTTTACAAAGCCTCTGTCCCGACCCGCTTTTGGCTTTTTCTGCTTTGGATATACCCTTTCCGTTCTACATATTCTTCTTTGCGCTCTGCTTTGGCTCTATGTGCCCTTTTTCACCGTGTTTTTCAGCATCCACTTCCTTGACGCCACCACCACTCTGCTCTTTTCTCTCTTTCTGACCCTCGGCATCACACTCCTGTTAGACTACCACAGCAAAACCGCCCCAAAGGACGAAAATCCATAAAAACGGGTAGTGCAAATAGCCTTCCTCCAGGAGGAAGGGGGGCCGCTTGCGGTGGAATGCGCACGCGAAGCTTAACCTTTTCTCTCCCCTCATTGCAACTATTTCACTAAGATTGCGCATTCTCCCTCAGTCTCGCTTACGCTCGACAGCTCCCTCCAAGCGGGAGCCTTTGACACAAAAACACACTTCGCCTATACTTGATTTATTTTCTGCTTATCGGTATAACTTTTTTGTACCACGCCACTGTGGCGTGGTTTTCGTTTCATAACAAAAAAAGAGAGGACGGCGAAAACGCAGCTCTCTCGTTTGCTATTATATTTACAGCTCTGCTATCGCCTGCTCCCATTCTTTCGGGGAAACAAGATTGCAGACGGCTTCCAGCCAGGCGTTGGGGGTCAGTCCCATGGGTAAACCAAATGTTTTCGCAAGGGCATCGCGCTTCTCGCTTGCCCCTTGTCCACCTGAAAGCCCAAGAGCGTACAGGTCAGCCTTGGTGAGCGACAGAAGAGTGCGAGGGGGCGCATCCACGGTAAAGGGGGAAAGGAGCGAAAAAAGGGTATCCTTGTCCATACCTTCCACACCCAGCCATCCCTCTGCAGAGGATTTTCGTTTCCGTTTTTCTTTGCCTGCAATTTGGGGGATATAAAGATGGGTCACCTTGTCTTTGCCCACCGCTTGGGCCAGAAAGCGGCGAATCTGGTGTCCGCCTGCATCGCTGTCGGTCAAAAGCAAAAGTCCCCTGTCCTCTGCCAGCCGTTTCAGATACTCGATGAGCTGGGTTTTGTGAAAGATGCCAAACCCGCCGCAGGAGAGAATAACGCCGTCAAAGAGCTGAGACAAGGTGTTTTTATCATACTTCCCTTCCACCACAAGGGGGCGGTCAAGATGCAGCTTCATTTTTATGTTTTCCTCGCTATTTTGCTATATTTACAGAGGGGTTTTGGTAAAATGCCGTAAATTTGGTTGCAAATCATTTGCTCTTTTTGGCTATATGGTCGCACAGTCCCGCCGCCCGCATGGGGCAATCCATGCATTTGGGAGCTCTGGCATCGCAGATATCTCTGCCAAACCAAACGATTCTGTGGCAAAAGTCCGAAGACTCGGCAGGGTCGGTGATCTCTGCCAATATTTTTTCGATTTTGTGCGGTGTTTTCTCGGTTTCGGGGTAAAAGCCAAGCCGTCCGCAAATGCGGATGCAATGGGTGTCGGTAACGATAGCAGGCTGACCGAATACGTCTCCCAGCAGTAAATTGGCAATCTTGCGGCCAACTCCCGGGAAGGTAAGCAGTTCATCCATGGTTTGGGGCAATTCCCCGCCGTATTTGGTCACAAGCAATCTTGAGGACTCCACCAAGTCCTTTGCCTTGGTGCGGAAGAGTCCGCAGGGCTTGACCAACGCTTCCACCTCTCCGAGATCGGCGTTCGCCATATCAAGGGCGGTAGGATATACCCGAAACAGCTCCTCGCAGACAATATTCACCCGCTTGTCGGTGCATTGGGCAGACAGTCTACCCATGACCAACAACCGCCAGGGGTCGGTACCGCCCCAGGTCAGAGCGCATTCGGCATTGGGATAAAGCTCTTTTAAGAGAGATACCACCTTCGCCATCTTTTCGGTGAGGGCTTTTTTACTTTTTCTCATATTTCCTTCTCCAGCACTTCTCTGATGAGACGGGCAAGCACTCCGCAAGGCAATCCTACCACCGTGTCAAATTCGCCTTTGACAGAGGACACAAACTTCCCTGCCTCGCCTTGAATGGCATACGCCCCTGCTTTGTCACGGGGCTCTTCACTTTCCGCATAGGCGCGAAGCTCTGCCTCGCTTGCCTCTCTGAATACCACCTCGGTGCTATCGTGAGACACAAGGCATTTTCCGCCGTACGCCACAGCCACACCCGTATGCACGAAATGGCTGTTCCCCGCAAGACCCCGAAGCATATCCATGGCGTCTTCCACGTCAATAGGCTTTCCAAGGGCGTGGCCGTCAAGGTCTACGATGGTGTCAGAGGCAATGACCAGCGCATCCTCGCCCACCTGCTCTACCACAGACAGACACTTGCGGCGGGAAAGGAGCTCCACCGCATCCTTGGGAGACACCGCGTCTTTATCGTAGGTTTCGTCGCACTCAGCGGGGACCACCGTAAAGGCGAGCCCCATTTTGGCGCAAAGCTCTTTTCGTCTCGGAGAGCCCGAGCCCAGCACCACCCGTATTCCTTTGGGCAGGGTGACAGGCGAGGGACAAAGGAGAGTTTCCAGATCAAAGTGCATATTGATTCATCCGTTTCTTTGGTAAAATTCTTTGTAAACTATTCTTTACATTTAGTAGTCATCATCCCTAATATGTCGGATTTTTTAAGACACGCATAGAGATTTTTGGGTCATTTTAAGATTTTCTGTTTATACCTTTTCGCTGGGGAAGCGTTTTACTTGCCCTTTGAGCGCATACTTAAAGTGCACACTATAGACCACGTTTTCAATCTCTTTTGGGGTCTCGGCGGTAAAGATATAATGGTAATCAAAAAGGCCTGACGCGGTCAGCGCGTCCAGCTTATCCCCCATATAGGTGGGGTGGGCATTAAAGAGCAGGTTGCGGTGGGGATAGGTACGGAGCAGAGGGAATTTTGCGCCTGTGCGGTCTACAAGGGGTTGTTTGCCGCAGGCGTCGCAACCGTCCTTTTCCCGCATCACGCACCGTTCTAATAGCATCAGCGGTAACCGCCCGTACAGCACTACTCTGCCGCCGATATCTCTGGCTTGGGGCAAAGTCAGCTCAGGCGAAAGCACCGCATCCTGTATGCCGTATTCTGCAAGGCGTTCCTTGGTGGCGCGGCTGGTGATATTCAGGCGTAGGTCGCCCATTGGCGCGAAACCGTGGGCGGTGACTTTTCGGAGCTGTGCCACCCCCGACACCAGCGCATACAGAGCCCCCTCCGCTCTGGCGCGGGAGAGCATCCCGTCCACCTCATCCCATTGGTCATCAAAGACGGCAGGCGGTACCACTACGCCGTTTGCGCCCAGGTCTTTTTGCCACAGCTCCAGAGGCAGGTAGATGACGGAAAATTTATCCTTTATTTCCTGCGATAATGTATACAGCACCTCGGGATTGTAAAACACCGCCGTCTGGATGGTGGTATGGGGTGACTTTTGGGGTGCATCTGTTGCTGCTTTGGTGGGCTTTTCCAAAGGATATTCTTTGTCCGAAGGCAAAACGAACAGCGCTTCCAGCTTTGCCACGGCGTCTCTGCGCAGTGCGTTCAGTTGCCCTGCGGTCATAAAAAGACCGTCGTCAAGGGTAAGCATGATATCCTCTTCGGAAAGGG
>JAZOBX010000060.1:0-2238 GCA_045596205.1 Eubacteriales bacterium
CTCGCCGTACATTTCTTCAAAAATTTCAAAGTGGGCGGGGATACCCTCGCAAATGGGGTGGGAGGGCATCAGGTTCCAGACGATGCCTTTTTGTTCTCTGCCCCACATCAGGTTACCCGTGGTACCGAGGATGGCTTTGAAGGGCTTGGAGTGATGGGCAGAGTGGAGCGCAACGAAGCCCATACCGCGGTAGACTCTCTGGCGGATGCGTTCCACCAAACCGTCGTCTACGTCACCGTGGCGCATATGTCCCCACCATACCAGCACGTCGGTATTTTCAAGGACTGCATCGGGCAGACCCTGGTCGGGATCTTCCAAGGCGGCAAGGCGCACGTCTAACTCCGCGTCGGTATCAAGAAATTCTTTGATGGTGGCATGAAGGCCGTTGGGATAAATGGCTTTGGCTTGTTCGTCTGTTTTTTCATGGATAAATTCGTTCCATACGGTAACGCGAATGGCCATGGTGATTCCCCTTTCAATATGAAGATGTGTATAGATACAGTCAGGCGCAAAACACTTTCGCGCAATTATATTCTATCATAAAAAGAATACTTTCGTCAATAGTAGATTTGGCAAAAATGGGGCAGGATATGTGGAAAACCAAGGCAAAATCCATAGTTTTTTGGCGTGTAACCCCTTTTTCTGCTTTCGCATATACTGTGAGAAAAAAGAGGCGGTTCGGGAATGTTCTTCGCGCAACGGAGATTTTTACCAATGCTCGCCTTGGATTGGAGGAACTATGGCTACCACAGACGTATATGACAGCATAGGAAGGCTGATCGTGCGGACGGTGACCGCAGGCGGCGCGTTGCCGCTGGAGGGAGTGCAGGTGACGGTGCTGGGAGGCGACCCGCAAAACCAAAACATTTCCTTGGGACTTTTGACTGACCAAAGCGGCAACACGGAGGCAATTGACCTGCCCACGCCTTCTGCCGCCCTCTCCCGGTCTCCCGGGAATCTTGCCCCTTTCGCCACCTATCATCTGATTGCGGAAAAAGAGGGGTATTATTTGCATGAGGCACTGCAGTTGCCCGTGTTTTCGGGGATCACTTCGGTGCAGACTTTGGAGATGATTCCCAAAGGGTACAGAAACGGTGAAGAAACGGTGCCAAAGGTGGTGCGGATGATTGAAGAAACCGAGCCTTTCGCGCCGAGAAACGGAGGTTGAGTCATGCCTGAAATCCCTACCATTCCCGAATACATAACCGTCCATTTAGGACCGCCCGCATCAAATGCGGAAAACGTAACGGTCAGCTTTGCAGACTATATCAAAAACGTGGCATCCAGCGAAATCTATCCCACCTGGGATGAAGATGCCATTCGCGCCAACGTGCTGGCGCAGATCTCTTACACCTTAAACCGTGTGTATACGGAATATTACCGCAGCAGAGGATATCCCTTTGACATCACCAACGACATTTCCATTGACCAGTCTTTTGTGTATGGCAGGGATATTTTCCAGAACGTGTCGAGCATCGTTGACGAAATATTCAACAGCTATCTCAGACGGCGGGGGACGGTGGAGCCGCTGTTTGCGGTGTATTGCGACGGCGTGGAGGTGAACTGCGACGGACTCTCCCAATGGGGCTCTCAGTCGCTGGCGGAGCAGGGGCTTTCCTACGTAGAGATCCTCAGGCGGTATTACGGAAGTGATATTGAAATCGTCTCTAACGCGCCCGTTGGCGGAAACACCCCTTCCGCCCCCTTGGTGCCTTTGCGACAGGGCTCCAGCGGCCCTGACGTACAGCTGCTGCAAATCCGACTCAACCGTATTGCCACAGACTATCCCGCCATTCCGAAAATCTACCCCACCGACGGCATTTTTGGCCCTGAGACCGAGAATGCGGTACGCACCTTTCAGCGCACCTTTCAGCTGACAGAAGACGGTATCGTGGGGAACGGCACGTGGTACCGTGTGAATGCCATTTTCAATGCTGTCAAGCGTCTCAACGACCTGGCCTCCGAGGGGCTTCGTATTGAGGAGATCACCTCGGAATTTCCGCAGACCCTCCGAACAGGGGACAGCGGTAACTCCGTCAGGGTACTGCAGTATTATCTGGCTTATGTGGCGCAGTTTATCGACACGGTACCGACCGTTGCCATTGACGGCAGCTTTGGCCCTTCCACCGAAGCGGCGGTGCGGGCGTTTCAACGCACCTACGGGCTGACGGAGGACGGGGTGGTAGGAGAGCTGACCTGGGATGCGCTGTATAACGCCTATCTGGGGTTTGTGGCAAG
>JAZOBX010000061.1:0-5658 GCA_045596205.1 Eubacteriales bacterium
AATGCATTTGATATTCCCGTAGTCACTTTGGTTGACTCTAAGGGGATCATTTCCGAATGTGAAAATGATACTTCCCTGTCTTCAGAACTTGCAAGACTGGCGCAAGCATATGCATCAGCTGATATTCCTTTTGCTACTGTATATGTTGGGTCTGCAATCGGTAGTGCCTATATTCTCTTGGGCTCAAAAGCTGTTGGCGGCGATGTGGTTTATGCGCTTCCCACCGCTGATATCGGTCTGCTTTCTGCTGCATCTTCCGTTGCATTTGTGAAAAACGACCTTGTTACTTCCGCAGACAAACGTGCGGAACTTGAACAAGAATGGAACGATGAAATCGCTTCTCCTCTTGCCGCTGCGGCATACGGAGAGGTTGATGATATTCTTGTTCCCGCCGAACTTCGTGCAAGACTTTGCTCTGCTCTCTATATGATGAGAGGCGAAGGCCCTGCCGAAAAAGTTGGCGCGATTGACACGCTTTGAGGTGATGAACATGATAGGTTTACTTGAAGTCGCACCTACAACGATTCTTGACAAGCTTGGATATGGCGGACAAATGCTTCTCATAGGCATGGGAACTATATTCTTGGTTTTGTCTGTTCTTTGGGCATGTCTTGAGATTTTGCATTTTATGATTGGACGTTTTACTGGTCAAAAAGGTTCGTCCAAGCAAGAAGATTGTCAACCGATCGTAGTTACACCTCAAGCTGTGGTCGGCACCTCTACAAGCGAAGAGGAGGAGATTGTTGCTGCTATTTGCGCCGCAATCGCCGCCGCACAAGCAGAACAACCTCAATTACAATTCCGCGCTGTCTCATTCAAAAGAATTCATTAAGAAAGGCTTGAAAACATGAAAAACTATAAAGTAACCGTTAACGGCAAAGTATATGAAGTTTCCGTAGAAGAAGTTGGGGCATCTTATTCCGCTCCTGCTCCTGTCGCTATCCCTACTCCCGCTCCCGTTACAAGTGCTCCTGCTACTCCCGCTCCCGCGCCTGTAGCTACACCTGCTCCTGTGGCTGTTAATGCAGAAGGCGAAAAAGTAACTTCTCCTATGCCCGGTACCATTCTTGACGTAAAAGTCAGTGTTGGCCAGAGCGTTAAAAAAGGCGATGTTCTTGTAGTTCTTGAAGCAATGAAGATGGAAAACGATATTCCCGCTCCTGTTGATGGCAAAATCGTTGCGTTGTCCGTTTCCAAAGGCGCTTCTGTGCAAGCAGGGGACGTATTGGTCGTTATTGCCTAAGGGAGATAGTACCCTATGAGCGGTATACTTGATAAATTTGTAGAATCAACAGGGTTTCATGCCTTATTCGCTTCACCTGATTGGTGGAAAACGCTGATTATGTATGCAATTGTCGGTGTTTTGGTCTATCTGGCTGTTGTGAAAAAATTTGAACCGCTATTGTTGCTTCCAATTGCTTTTGGCATGCTACTTGCCAATCTTCCGAGTGCCGATTTGATTCATACCCAATTCTTCTTTGACGAGTATTATCTGCTGGAAGGAACCGGTACTCTTTTCCCTCAACTTAAAGATTTTCTTGCTTTACTTGATCCAAGTATGTATGAGCTTCAAAACGGCATGGTTTCCTTCCATTTTGAAGGTACTGAAGCTTTAAAAACAGCAATGGATATCTTCAAAGAAACAGAGCTCGCCAGTTCTGCCTCCTTTAAAGACGGTGCTATCCATATTAAACTCACCACCATGATTAAAGAAGTCATCAATAACGGTGGTTTGCTCGATTTTCTCTATTTGGGTGTAAAACTGGGCATTTATCCTTCTTTGATTTTCCTTGGTGTTGGTGCTATGACCGACTTTTCTCCTCTTATTGCGAATCCCAAATCTCTTCTTCTTGGCGCTGCTTCACAAATGGGTGTATTTGTTGCATTTATTGGCGCTCTGATTTTAGGTTTTACGCCAAGAGAAGCATCTGCCATTGGTATTATCGGCGGAGCAGACGGTCCTACTGCAATTTTGGTCACAAAAGAATTGGCACCGCATTTGCTAGGTGCTATTGCCATTGCGGCATATAGTTACATGGCTCTGATTCCTATGATCCAGCCTCCGTTGATGAAGGCACTAACCACTTCCAAAGAACGTCAAATCGTGATGAAGAACCTTCGTTCAGTTTCCAAACTGGAAAAAGTGCTCTTCCCTATTATCGTGACAGTGCTGGTTGTTTTGATTGTGCCCGATGCTGCGCCTTTAGTTGGCTTTTTGATGCTTGGGAACTTGTTCAATGTTTCCGGCGTCACAGAACGTCTTTCCAAAACAGCCCAGAATGAGCTCATTAATATCGTAACGATTTTCCTTGGCGTGTCTGTAGGTGCAACAGCAAGTGCCAAAAACTTCCTTGCTCCTCAAACTTTATATATTATTGGGCTTGGACTTGTGGCTTTTGCTTTGTCTACCTGCGGCGGTTTGTTGTTTGGCAAATTCATGTGCTGGATCACCAAGGGCGCTATCAACCCACTGATTGGCAGTGCGGGTGTTTCCGCTGTTCCTATGGCCGCACGCGTATCTCAGGACGTGGGTAGAAAATACAATCCCGCAAATTTCTTGCTCATGCATGCAATGGGCCCCAACGTAGCAGGCGTTATTGGTTCTGCTGTGGCTGCCGGCATCTTTATGATGTGGTTTGCCTGATGTTATGAAAGGATATGAAAGATTATGTCTAAACTGCTTATCACAGAAACAGTCTTGCGTGACTCTCACCAATCTCTGGCCGCAACGCGCATGACTACAGAAGAAATGATTCCCATTTTGGAAAAAATGGATGAGGTAGGTTATCATTCTCTTGAAGCATGGGGCGGCGCTACCTTTGACTCTTGCCTGCGCTATTTGGACGAAGACCCTTGGCACCGTTTGCGCGTGATTCGCGATCATGTGAAGAACACAAAACTGCAAATGCTCTTCAGAGGCCAAAATATTTTGGGCTACCGTCACTATTCAGATGACGTTGTCTCTTACTTTGTACAAAAGTCCATTGCAAACGGCATTGACATTATCCGTATTTTTGATGCTCTGAACGATCCCCGCAACCTGGAAACTGCCATTCAAGCTGCTATTCGCGAAAAGGGACACGTACAGGCTTGTATTGCTTACACCACCTCTCCCGTGCACAACAACGATTTCTTTGCCGCTTATGCAAAGCAGTTAGAAGAAATGGGCGCACACTCTATTTGCATCAAAGATATGGCTGGATTGCTGAAGCCCTACGATGCCTATGCTTTAGTATCTAAGCTGAAAGAAACTGTTAACCTTCCTATTCAGTTACACACTCACTACACCGCAGGCGTAGCTTCTATGACCATTCTTAAAGCTGTTGAAGCGGGTGTAGATATTGTTGATACCGCGATTTCCCCTTTCGCCATGGGTACTTCTCAGCCTCCTACAGAGTCCATTGTAGCGACTTTTGCAGGTACCGAATATGATACCGGACTGGATTTGGAAAAACTGGAAGAAATCGGCGAGTATTTTGCTTCTATACGCGAAAGATACCTTGCATCCGGCTTGATTGATCCCAAGGTTCTTAAAGTAAACGTAAATGCTTTGCTGTACCAAGTCCCAGGCGGCATGCTTTCCAATTTGATTTCTCAGCTGAAATCTGCAGGTCAGTCTCACAGATTGGCAGAAGTATTGGCAGAAGTACCTAACGTACGAAAAGATGCAGGATATCCCCCTCTGGTCACTCCCACATCACAAATCGTCGGCACACAAGCTGTATATAACGTTTTGATGGGAGAAAGATACAAAACTGTCACCAAAGAATTCCGCGGTATGGTTCGTGGTGAATACGGCAGATGCCCCGCTCCCATTGATCCCGAGTTCCGCCAGAAGATCATTGGCGATGCTGAACCCATTGATTGCCGTCCTGCTGATTTGCTGCAACCCGAGCTTGAAAAGCTTACCGCCGCCGCAGCTCCTTGGACTGAACAGGAAGAAGATGTGCTGTCTTATGCATTGTTTGAACAAGTGGCAGTGAAATTTTTCGAAAAGAGAAAAGCGAAAAAATACCAACTGGATCCGAACAGTGATCCCAACAACGGTATTCATTCTGTATGATCATAAAAAATAAGGAACAGCTTTGCTGTTCCTTATTTTTGCATTTATCAACCCAAACGAAGCATTTCGTCAATAGATTTTTTCGCAAGACGGATTGTCACATCGTCAAGTTGGATTTCTTCCCCGCCCCTTCCTTCGAGGCAAGCCAATACATCACCTAAGTTGGTGAGCGCCATGTTATGACATACACAGTCCTTGGAAAGAGGATAGAATGCCTTGTCGGGATGGTCATATTGTAGATGAGAAACGATGCTATTTTCGGTACCAATAATAAACGAAGTGGCTTTGCTGTTTTTTACAAAATTCATAATATCAGAAGTGCTACCTACCATATCAGCCATATCCACAACTTCTTTGCGGCATTCAGGATGCACCAAAAGCAATGCGTCGGGATGTTGGGATTTGGCTTTTACTACGTCTTGCTTCGTAACACGGACGTGTGTGGGGCAACCGCCATGAAACATATGAATCTTTTTATGTGGTAATTGGCTTTGCACATACGTACCCAAATTGATATCAGGGATAAAAATCAGCTCATCTTCCGGCATATTCGCAACAATTTTCAAGGCAGAAGAGGAAGTGACACATACATCAGACACTGTTTTCAATTCTGCGGTTGTGTTCACATACGCCACAACGGGAATGTCGCCAAGCTTCTTTTTCATAGCGAGTACGGTGTCTTTATCCATCTGCTCAGCCATGGGACATCCTGCTTCAGGATGGGAAAGATAAACCGCTTTGTTGGGAGAAAGTATCTTTACCGTTTCTGCCATAAAGCGTACGCCACACATCAAAATGATCTGCTCAGGAGCTTTGGCGGCTTGGCAACTAAGTCCAAAGGAATCACCAACATAGTCAGCGATTTCAAGAATTTCATGTCTTTGGTAAAGATGCGCCAGAATACAAACGCCCTTTTCTTTTTTCAGTTGCAGGATTTTCTCCTGCATTTCACGAATTGTCATGTTTATTCCTCGTGATCATGACCGCAATCCGCAAACAACTGGGCATCGTATGCAATACCAGTACGGTCATAATAATCTTTAATGGCAAGCTTAATTGCTTCTTCTGCCAAAACAGAACAGTGCATCTTGTGTGCAGGAAGTCCGTCAAGTGCTTCTGCTACGGCTTTATTGGTGAGTTCAAGTGCTTCAGACAGGGGTTTGCCCATGATGAGTTCGGTTGCCATAGAACTAGAAGCGATAGCAGAACCGCAACCAAAGGTTTCAAACTTTACATCAACAATCACGTCGTCCACAATTTTGAGATAAATTTTCATGATGTCACCGCATTTTGCATTGCCGACTTCGCCAATGCCATTGGCATCGGGAATCACACCTACATTTCTGGGGTGCATAAAATGGTCCATAACTTTTTCACTGTATAACATAATTTCTTTTTCCTTCCTGCAAATCTCTCCAAACGGGAGAGATGTTACGCAAATAGCTGACGGTTTGGGGAATTTCTTGTATCAAGTAATCAATTTCTTCTTCTGTCGTATATTCAGAAAGCGACAAGCGAAGAGATCCATGCGCCACTTCATGGGGTCTGCCAATTGCAAGAAGCACGTGGCTGGGATCAAGTGAGCCAGAAGTGCA
>JAZOBX010000062.1:0-2215 GCA_045596205.1 Eubacteriales bacterium
AGCAGAATTTGTCCGTTTTCAATGATGATGCCTCTGCAGGCGATTCTGTTTTTTTCGAAGCGCTCGTGGGCATTCGCGCCAATAATTTCAACTGTTTTCATGCTTTTCTCTCAGTTCATTTTGATCTTTTGAAAGATGTCCTCAATGGCGCATCTTGCCCCCTCAAACTTGGGCCAGGTGTCCAGACCGTCTCCGCTTTTTCTGGGGATGATATGTATGTGCAAATGGGGCACCGATTGCCCCGCGCTTTCCTCGCTGGCATTGAGTAAATTCACACCCTCGTAACCGCAATGCTCCACCAGATGCACAGACACTTTTTTTACCGTCTCCATCAGCGCCCTAAGGCTCTCTGCATCGCAGTCCAGAATGCTTTTGACGTGTGCTTTGGGGATGGCAACCATATGCCCGTCCACATCCTTTGCAATATCCATAAACACAAGGGTCTTCTCGTCCTCGTATACCCTATAAGAGGGGATCTCTCCTGCCACAATGCGGCAAAATACACAACTCATTTTTTTCTCCTTGCAACACTTTTTATTTTGTCTGTACCGTTGATGCTTTTCGCATGAACGTTTTTGTCAAACCGCCAAAAAAAGAAATACATTTCTTTGATAGCCCCATCCGACCAAAAGGCTCCCCCTGGGGGGCTCCCGAGTAGCGGGTGAGAGGGGGAGCATAAATGTAATGAATATTTCGCAAAAATGGATTACTTAATCCACCACTCAGGCGTCAGCTCGCCCAGCTTCACAACACGCCCCGTTTGATAATCCATCATGATTTCAATCTCACGGTAACGCCCCGGCAGCAGTTGCACCATCAGTTCTCTGCAAGCGCCGCAAGGGGCGCCCATAGAACCGTCGCCCATGATGCAAAGCACACGGCTGATCTCCTGCTCTCCGCAGGTGAGCATATGAAAAATCGCATTTCTTTCTGCGCAGATGCCAAGGGTACAGCAGGTATCCACGCAAACGCCCGTATAGATGTTTCCCGAGGCAGAGCAAATGGCCGCCGCAACACCGCCGCAATCCACAAAGTCAGACACGCGGCGAGGACGCAAAACTGCCTTTGCCGCTGCATACATTTCTTCCCAGAGTTTGTCCATTTCAGCTTCCTTATTCCTCTTCTGTAAGGATATACATATCAATGTCTATCTCGCATCTTGCAGCATGGCAGAAATCAATGATATCCAGATCAGGTGAAAGGCAAGGATGAACGCCCTCCGCATGGATTTCGGGCACCACTTCCAGGTAATAGCTGACCTCATAGGTTTCTTTGATTTGGCGAAGGGCATCCACTTTGTTGCGGAGTAGGGAAATGCTCCGCTTCATTTGATTTGCCACTATGGGATCATAGACGTCGCATCTGCCAATTTCCCAGGATGCCACGTCACTTTTCTTGCCGTTTCGAAGCACATCTCCCACTTTTGTGCATTTTTCGGGCTGTAGCCCCAAAATCTCCGTAACTCTATCGGGGTCAAACTGCCCCACCATTCTGAAATAGGTTACACAACGGTTTTGTTTTTCCATTTTATCTCCTTTTTGCTTGCATCAAAGCAACGAACTGGTTTTTATTTAGCAATGGTATTTGTAGGCGATTTTTGAGTAGATCAATTCTTCTGCTTGTTTTACGCTGTCAATCATTCCCACTTTATATGAATTACCTTTCGTGCGGATTTTCAAAAAACCAAATGGAAAGCGCTTGGCCTTGGTTTGAAAGTGGTCGGCAAACACTTCTTCAATATCGCAAAACGGAATATATTCTGTCCTGTTTTTGCGAAAATGCAAGTATACGCCTAAACTGTCGCATTCTACCATAATCTCGGGCGAAAGCAATGTTTTTATCATTTCATACGCCAAGTGAATACTAACCAATCCAAAAAGTATAAAACAAAGCAGAAAAGGCCAACTGAAACGAGTCAGCAGAATGGCAACAGACAGAAGAAAAACTATCCCATAGGGAATTGCGCACATCCACATCAATGTAATATACTTTTTGGACTTTACTCCCAAAACGTGTTTATCCTGCATTTTTTCGCCCTTACTCCACGCCCAGCACGATTTGGAAAGAGGAAAATCCCGTGCCGTTTTTGTTAGAAATATAGGTGGCGTCCACGTAGATCACAGAATTGTCGCTGAGGAGAACCTTGTAGTTGACTTGTTCCACTCTTGCCCTACCGTCTGCATCAAAGGAGGTGCTCATGCTGATGAAGTCGGAT
>JAZOBX010000063.1:0-3706 GCA_045596205.1 Eubacteriales bacterium
AACAAAACACAAAACCAAAAGCAAAAGAGAGAGCCGCGGCTCTCTCTTTTTTTGTGTGGGGGATTGTCTTCCACTTTTTATTTAAAATTTCTTGCTTATTTTTTCTTGAAATACACGTAAGCGTCAACGCAGTCGTAGTCGTCGATGGACTGGACCAGCTTGCCCATTTTCTTTTCAAATTCGGTGGTAGAAATGCCCATGATTTTTACGTCAACGTCGTCGCCGTCCTGGGTCCAGGTGCCGGTGTAGGTGCCGCCCAGTGTGCCGCCTTCGTCAAAGGTGTAGGAGCGGTCTTTGTTGGCTTCTGTCAGCAGGTCTTCCAATTTATCCAGTACGTTTTTAACGGTGACGGTGTCGTCGCCTGACAGGAATTTTACAACCGTTACCAATTCTGTTTTTTGGCTGTCGGTGGCTTCATCGTCCCAGGTGCATTTTACGCTATCGAACACGTAGGTTTTGCCCTCCACCTTGCCGCAAGAGGTCATGGTGAGGAGTGAAAGAGTCAGCAACAGCGTTGCCATGAGAAGGGATAAAACTTTTTTCATCTTGTGGTCTCCTTTTTTGGTGGATGTTTTTAGTATACCCCCATTTCTGCCTGCAAAAGCAGAACAAAGAGAAAAAAGGGTAAACTATTGCAAATGGGGGAAAAATGTGATACAATTTCTACTAGGAAATTGTATGTTTTCTTTTCCTTACCTTTATTGTACACGAAAAAACTATTTTCTGTCAAGCGAGGAGAAGAAGTTTTTTTAGACACGAAATTTAATTTTTTGTTACAGACTTGTGAACATCAGGAGCAAAAAGAACAATGAAAATCGTAATTGTTGGACAAGGTAAAGTGGGCTTTCTTCTGGCAGAGCGTTTGTCGGAGGAAGGACACGACGTGACCGTTGTGGACGAAAAGCCCGCCGTTTTGGCGGAATCCCAGGAAGAACTGGATATTCTGACCGTACAGGGCAACGGCGCCTCTCTGGACACTCTGCGGACGGCAGGTGTGGGAGACGCGGATCTGGTCATTGCCACCACCAACGCCGACGAAACCAACCTGCTTTGCTGTCTCACCGCCAAAAAGCTGGGGTGCAAAAGCACCATCGCCCGCGTAAGAGACCCCGAATACGTGCGCCAGGCCCTCTTTTTAAAGGACGAGCTGGGGCTTTCCTTTGCGGTGAATCCCGAGCTTGCCGCCGCCCAGGAAATTTCCCGACTGATTCAGTTCCCCACGTTTCTGAAAAGAGAAACCTTTGCCAAAGGCAGGGTAGAGTTGGTGGAACTGCAAATCGGGGAAGACAGCCGCCTGGCGGGAAAAGCCCTGTTTGAAACCAGAGTGATTTTAGGCAACCGCGTGCTGATCTGCGCCGTTGAGCGAGACGGGGAAGTGTTTATCCCCAACGGTCACTTCGTGCTTCAGGCGGGCGACCGTATCAGCGTAACAGCCGCCAGAAGCGAGCTGGTCTCCCTCATTCGTAAGCTGGGACTTCTGCCGCAAAAAATCAAAAACGTCATGATCGTGGGTTGCAGCCGCATTGCGGAATATCTGGCAGAAGAACTGCAGAAAAACGGTGTGTCCCTGAAAATGATTGACAAGGACGAAGAGACCTGCCGTCACTTCGCCTTCCGCTTCCCCTCTGCTTTGGTGCTTCACGGCAACGCCTCCCGCAGAGGCTTTCTTGAATCCGAAGGCATCCGCCAGACCGATGCGGTGATCACCCTCACGGGCGCGGATGAGGAAAACCTGATTATCTCCATGTTCTCTTCCCACATGGGCGTGGGCAAGACCGTGACCAAAATCGACCGCGACGAATATATGCGCTTGTTTGTGGACAAGGGGATTGGCAGTGTGGTCTGCCCCAAGGACCTGACCGCAAACGAAATCGTCCGCTACGTTCGCGCCATGAGCCAGTCGGGAGACGAAAGCAGTTCTGTAAAGTCTCTCCACCGTATTGTAGAAGGCAGAGCGGAAGCGCTGGAATTTGCGGTGCCCAAAGTGGCGCCCTACGTGGGCGTGCCCCTGTCAAAGCTCAGACTCAAACCCAACATTCTTCTGGCTTGCATCAACCGCGGCCATAGCGTGATTATCCCCAAAGGTACAGACGCCATGCAGGCGGGAGATTTGGTGGTGGTGGTCACCACCGCCGACAGAGCCATTGGGGAGCTGGGCGACATTTTTGAAAAGGATAGGGTAGAGGAAGAATGAATAAGTCTGTCATCGGCCGCTATCTTGGCCGCCTTTTAGGACTCATCAGCATCGCCATGGTGCCGTCTCTTTTCATCGCCTTGATCAAAGGGGAATGGAGAGCGCTTCTGGCGTTTCTTGCCACCGCTTTGGTGCAAGGGGTCGTGGCGTATCTGATGAACAAAATTCCCGTAAAAGACCCCAAAATCTATTCCAGAGAAGGCCTTGTCATCGTGGCGCTTTCCTGGGTGCTGATTTCCTTGTTTGGCGCTTTTCCCATGTGGCTCTCAGGCGCTATCCCTTCCTATGTCGACGCCCTGTTTGAAACGGTGTCGGGCTTTACCACCACGGGCGCCAGTATTCTGTCCGACGTGGAAGCTCTGCCCCTCAGCGTTCTTTTCTGGCGTTCCTTCTCCCATTTCCTTGGCGGTATGGGGGTATTGGTATTGGTGCTGGCATTGGCGCCCTCGGAAAAGGGAAGCGGTATGTCCCTCCACATTATGCGCGCGGAGAGTACGGGCCCCGTGGTAGGGAAGCTGTCTCCCAAAATCAGCTTTACCGCCCGCATTCTTTACATTATGTATATTGCTCTCACCTTAATAGAGTTTATTTTCCTGCTTTGCGGCGGTATGGGCTTTATGGATGCTCTGCTTACCTCCTTTGGTACTGCAGGCACGGGGGGCTTTGGCGTCAGAAACGACAGTTTGGCATCCTTCAGCCCCTACTGTCAAACGGTGGTCGCCGTTTTTATGGCGCTTTTTGGCATCAACTTTTCCATGTTTTATCTACTCCTCATCGGAGACATCAAAAGCGTTTGGAAAAATGCGGAGCTGCGCCTGTATCTGGGGGCTATCTTCTGCTCTACCACCCTCATCACATTGGTGACCCGCGGCTTTTTTGGTAGCTGGGGCGAAACCCTGCGCCACGCCTTCTTCCAGGTCAGCTCCATCATTACCACCTCGGGCTTTTCCACCTATAACTACGAGCTTTGGCCCGAAGTGACCCATTTCGTGCTGATTCTGCTCATGATTATAGGCGGTTGCGCAGGCTCTACCGCAGGCGGTATCAAGGCGGCGCGTGTGCTGATTTTGTGGAAGAGCGCAAAAGCCGATATCAAGCGCACCATCCATCCCCGTAGCGTGTCGGTGGAAACCCTTGGCGGCGAGATGCTGGACCGCGCCACCATCCGCTCCTGCACCACCTTCTTCGTGGTGTATTTCTTCCTGCTGATGCTGTCCACCTTCCTGCTGTCCTTTGAAGGCCACGGCTTTACCACCAATTTTACCGCCACCCTGGCTTGCCTCAACAACGTCGGCCCCGGCTTTGAAAAGGTAGGCCCTGCCTGCAACTTCGGTTTCTTTACGCCCTTTAGCAAAATCGTGCTGATTTTGGATATGCTCTTTGGCCGTCTGGAAATTTTCCCCTTGTTGCTCACCTTACTGCCTTCTACTTGGCGAAAAGGACGGTAGGCGTGTTCTCCTGCGGAGAACACGCAATGAATTGCAACCTTGCGGTTGCATGAATTGAAAGCTG
>JAZOBX010000064.1:0-3440 GCA_045596205.1 Eubacteriales bacterium
CATGGCTACGATCCGACTTTTGCGTGTTATCGCAAAATTGCCGATGCCCTCTCTGAAAGAGACGGTTGCTTGCTCCATGGGGTACTCATGGAAATGGACGGACGCGGTATTCTCATCTGCGCCAAAAGCGGCGTGGGGAAAACCACCCATGCCAAAATGTGGCAAGAAGCGTTTGGCAGTGACAGATGTCAGATTGTCAACGGAGACAAGCCCCTGCTTCGCAAAATCAACGGCAAAATCTACGGCTACGGCACCCCTTGGTGCGGCAAAGAGGGCATTTCCCAAAATCGCAGAGTAGAAATTACGGATATTCTTATGATTCGTCGCGGCGAAGACAACAGCGCCACCTCCCTCGCTCCTGCCTCCGCCCTTCGCCTGCTTTTAGACCAGTTCTATATCCCTGACAGCTCTGTCACCGCCCGCCTGAACGTGCTGGACCTGGCAAACGACCTTCTCTCCCATACCCGCATCTATGCCGTGTCTTGTACGCCTACCCCTGATGCCGCTCTCGTGGCTTTTAAAGCTCTTCACTCTTAGTTTTTCACTCTTATCTTTTCACTCATAACAAAAAACGGAAGCGAGAATTTCGCTTCCGTTTTTGACTTATACGGTTACTGCTTTTGTAAATTGTCTCGATAGAGACGAACAATGTCTCTGAACTCCGACTTAAATTCGTCGTTTGCAAGATCTAATGCGGACAGACGGTTGATCAGTGCGTTCAGGTCAGCATTTGCCTTGTATTCTGAGTCACGGAGCAGCAGAGCAAACTCTACCACAGAGGCAATAAAGAGGTCGGTGTCGGTAAGGGTTTGGTGGTAGCATTCGGTACCGACCGCCAAAGTCAGCTGTTTTTCTGTTGATCCATCTCCACCTACGTTTTCGGTAGGTTTATATTTGATGACTACTTCTGCGATGTTTTGACCTTGTTCTAAGCCCCTGTCCGTCATTTTCAGCTCGTAGACCACGCTGACGGTGTGCCCACTGCCAAGTTCTCCTGCATCGGTGTTGGAGTCGTTGAATTCATCCTCGGTGAGGAGCTTGTTTTCATACCCAATCAGTCGGTATGCTTCCACGTATTCGGGGTTAAAGGTAATGCCTGCCTTTACGTCCTTCGCAACGGTAACAATACTGCCGCCAATACCTTCCACCAGTGCGCGTTTTGCTTCTTTGACTGAGTCTATGTAACTGTAAATACCGTTACCTTTCAGGGCAAGGGTTTCCATTTTGTCAGACTGAATATTGCCGTGTCCAACGCCAAACACCGAGAAATATACGCCGCTTTGACGTTTTTCGGCAATCAGATTTTCAAGCCCTTCAACGCTGGAAACACCCACGTTAAAGTCGCCGTCTGTAGCGAGAATGACACGGTTGTTGCCGCCCTCGATAAAGTATTGTTCAGCCAGGCTGTAAGCGGTTTCGATGCCCTTGCTTCCCGCGGTGGAGCCGCCTGCATAGAGGTCCTCAATCACAGCCATAATCTTTTGCTTTTCATAGCCGTAAGCGCCGGACAGTGCCACCCTATCCTCTCCTGCGTAGGTCACGATAGACACACGGTCCTCGGGATTTAAGTTTTCTGTCAGTAGCATAAAGGCTTGCTGTACCAAAGGAAGCTTGTCGGCAGAGTACATGGAGCCACTGACGTCAAGCAAAAACACGATGTTGTTTTTCACCCCGGAAAATTCAACCTTCTCTGCCGCAAGACCAACGGTCAGCAGCTTGGTTTGACGATTGTAGGGGGTATCGAAAAGAGACGCGTTCAAAGAAAGCACAGACCCGTCAGTAGGCGTTTGATAATCATAATCAAAGTAGTTGAGCATTTCTTCTACTCTGACGGCGTCCTTGGGAATATTGACTGTCCCTTGGTTGATCATACTGCGTAGATTGGGGTAAGAGGCAGTATTGGCGTCAATGGAAAAATAGCTGTCGGGGGTGTCTGAGACATTCACAAAGGCATTCTCGACAATTTCGGTATAGCTTTCCCCACTTCCGCCGATCATAGCCATACCCGAATTCGTCATTCCGCCCGGTGCTTTAGAAGCACCGCAAGCCACGAGGGAGAGCGTCATCAGTCCTATAAGACACAGCGCCGTTGCTTTTTTCAGTAATTTGTTTTTCATAAAGGTACACCTCCTTTTATTTTACTATACCATAGGGAGCAAAAGAAAAATGGTAGAAAATGTAAACAAACATGGTGGCAATTGTAAATAGAAAACGGAAGCGAAAATTTCGCTTCCGTTTTTCTCTCTTTTCGCTTTTGGCGAAAAGAATTTTATTCTTTGGGTATCAGAATCAATATTTTCCCGCTTTCTTCACTTCTTCCACGATGGCTCTCATGTTTTCCAGGCTCACAGAGTTGGGCACGGAGTGGTCGGAGGAGAAGATGTAGCCGCCGTTTTCTTTCATAATGGGAATGAGACGGCGAATTTCTTCCACAATGGCTTCCTTGTCATCCCACAGCACCGCATCCACGCCGCCGTGAAGCACCAGCTTGTCACCGTAGCGCTTTTTCAGCTCAGCGGGCTTCATGCCTGCTTTCACTTCCAGAGGATTGAGAGAGTCAATGCCCACGCGGTTGACCAAGTCATCCACAAAAGCCATAATATCGCCGCAGGAGTGGAGATGCGCCACGATTCCTCTTTCGTGCGCCCAGTCCACAGCGCGTTTATGTACGGGAGCCAGCAGCTCGCGGTACATATCCAGCGAGAAAAAGGTAGAGCCCTTATAGCCCATATCGTCCCACCAGTGAATGCTGTCAAAGTGGTAGCCCTTATCCCAGATCTGTTCAAAGAGACCAATGCTCATGTCCAGATAGGTGTTGAACATATCCACCACCCAGTCGGGGTCTTCATACATGGCGATCAGAATAGTTTCCGTGCCTGCCATCCAGGAGTGGGTCACGTCAAAGCCAAACCAGAAGTTGGCTTGGGTCCACGTGCCTTCCTTTTGCCATTTTGCCCAGTTTTGCTCCAATGCCTTCCAGTTAATGCGGTCAGGCGTGGGCTTCATACGGGCTTTGGCTTCCTCCCATGCTTCGGGGGTGGTAATGGTAAAGTCCAAAAACTCGGGGGTAGAGTCCAGGAGCTTGGGGTTTTTTAGTGTGACGCCCCAAGGGGTTTTCTTGATGACGTATTCGGGCGTATCCTCCAGAATTATTTCGGGATACTGGGGCGTAATGTCCACGCCAATGGCGCCAACCTTATCCACACCCAGATAATCTTCCCAAGCCATGCCCTCGGGCATACCTTCCTTTTGCCAACGCAAAATGGTGCCTCTCCAAGGGTTATCAATAATCGGTATGCGGTCTGCCTCCTTGTGGGCATACATACGCTGAAATCTTTCTTTTCCTGTTAAAATTGCAGACATGGGTACAGTCCTCACTTTTTTCCTTGATAGGGGATCTACTTGCCCACATTGTACCATGAAATATCTCACAAATCAAC
>JAZOBX010000065.1:0-1657 GCA_045596205.1 Eubacteriales bacterium
CAGATAGCGGTGGATCACGTCGGTGGCAGAGTTGACGGCAAGGGCGAAAATATCGGGGTCGGTAAAGTCCTCTTGGGGGTTGTTCATCACCAAAAGCACGCAGTCCTCGGGGATGGACGTAAGGTTGTCACCGTCCAGATACCCCACCTCCAGCCCTTCGCTGAGAAGCAGGTCGTAAAAGGGCTTCATGCTCTCCTGGCTCATGGGCAGAAGATGGCTGTTTTTCGTATCCTCGGGAGACACGTAAAAGGCCTCCCCGTGGCCGTAGGTGAAATAAACGTAGGGCTTGGTGACGGCGGTGACGGACAGCATGGCTGTTGCCAACTTGTATTCGCCGTTAAAGGACCAGTATCTGCCCTCGTTTTGCTCTCCCGACACCGTCCAGAAGCTGTCCGCCGCATACACGCGGTAGCGTCCGCCCGAGGAAATAATCACGTCGTCGGGGTCAATGACAGTGGCAGAGGTAGGCCGATAGGGATAAACGGCGGTGGGATTTTTACGGATATTCACCGTTTCCACCCGAATATGGTCATGGCGCTTTGCCAGCATCTGCGCCAGAATATACACGTAGCGGGAGGCGGTGTTTTCCAGCAGCTTATCGGGATCGTTACAGAACGTAATGGTAATCTCCCCCGACAGCTTCTCACACACCTCGTGGAGCGCAGGAGTTACGGTATAGAGGGCTTCGGGGGTCAGGTCGGGGTAAAATACCCCTTTGGTTGATAGGGTGAGCAGAAGTAGGTTGGAGAGCAGTACCAGCGCCGCCACCAGCGACACCAGCGTGGCTCTGCCTGCTTTGGAGCGAAGGAAGGCTTTTAATTTAGACATTACGCTTTCCTCCTTCCGTTTCTTCTGCGGAGCAGTACCGCCACGCCTGTCAGCGCCACAGCCAACGGCAAAACGCCTACCAACAGCACGGTATACACTCTTGCCTCGCCCATGGAAAGGTCTTCCAGACGGCGGTTGTCAATGCGCAGTCTTGTGGCGCTGAGGGGAACGGGTCTTTCCCCATAGCGGGCCATGACGGCAAAGAGAAAATCGCTGTTGCCGTATTCGTTGCTTTCCAGCGCATCGTTTGCCCCAAGATAGTAGCTGGCGGTCACAAGCACGCCGCCGCCGCTTGCTGTGTCAATCGACACGGCGGAGAGGGGAAAACGCCCCTCGCCGGAGGTGACTTTATCTGCTTTGTAGGTTTTAGAAGAGGAAGAGGAGAGCAGAAGAGGGGCGGTGGTTTTGCCCTCTGCGGCGCTGACCGTAAGCGAAGAGGCCTCTTTTAAGATCACACGGGCGGCTCCGTTGCGATACACCGCATGTTTCAGCGCGGTGGCTTCCTCGTTTTGGGCATACTCGGTCACAAGAGAATAGCCGTCTGTGTCGGTGGACAGGTTATTGTCTTTTACGGTTTCGTGGGTCACGCCAATGCCCCAACGGGAAAACAGGGCTTCCAGCTCCTTGGTATTGGCGGAAAGGGGGTCAAGACAGGCCACCACCAGCCCGCCGTTTTCCATAAATTCTTCCATTTTTTCAATTTCCCCGCGCACACCCTCTCCGCCTTTGACAAAGTCATAGGCGGGGGTAGCGATCAGCAAAAGACCGTTGGTGTCGGTGGGGGTGTCTTTGAGGAGGTCAATGGGAGTGACCTCATACCCCGTAGTCG
>JAZOBX010000066.1:0-3444 GCA_045596205.1 Eubacteriales bacterium
TCACCCGTGACCGTCTGGAAGCCTTACGCGAAGCCGACGCCATTCTCCGCGAAGAATTCGACAAATGTGGGCTGGCCAAAACGGTTTGGCAATACTTTGTAGTCATCCCCGATATGAAAAGCTTAGGTGTAAAAAACGACAGCCGAAACGAAGGTTGGCCCGCCATCATCCGTGCCGTCAACTCCACTGACGCCATGACCGCCCAAATTGAGGAGATCCCCTATCCTGTTTTGCATACCATCACGCAACGCATTGTCTCAGAGGTGGAAGGCATCAACCGCGTGCTCTATGACCTGACACCGAAACCGACCGGAACAATCGAGTGGGAATGAGGCATTTGCCGCAGATAAATGCAATGAAATCCACCTTTTCAGGTGAAAAAATCCTTGCTTGGCAAGGGTGAAATCGCTGGGGTGGTGGGTGGATTTCATTTAACCGAATCAAGGTGCAAAATCAAGGAGAGTCGTTGCATTCGCGCAAGAGAGCATTTTTTGGCACTGCTTGACAAAGGCATCGTCTTTATCCTCGGATAGCATACTTTTGGTGCTAACATATGTTATTTCTTTTTTTCACGTTGATACTGATAAACAAAACGACGTTATACTGAGCTGGAACGGCAACAGATATTGGGGATACGTTGATGTTTACAGGTCGTACACAGAGCAAAATCCTGTGTTTATTTACTGCGCGCGCGCAGGGATGCCGGTATATTTCCATGAAGATTACGATTATAAAAAAGATACTTTTGTGGTAGGCGACAGTGGTGCGGAAATTGTTTTGGAAGATATATGCGATTCTAACGTTTTTTCCATAGAAACAGAAAATCGCACGAAAGTAGTCATATCCTCGAAACAATTTCCTCGAATCGAGTTTCACCTGTATTTGACACATACCGAAGGCGAATGGTATCTCTCTTTCCAACCGAACTTGCGTTCTCCTTGGTTTAAAGCTTCAGACGCCTTTGTGCAAATTTTAGTTGACAATGGAATCATTTAAGCTCTTAAAAACTGAACGTTCAGCCGCGCCTTCAAGTGCGGCTGTTTTTGATTTGACAACAACTCTATACTTTAGCAGAGCAGATTGCATGGGTAGACCCATGTTCTACCAAAAAGAGACAGCATTTATATTGCAAAAATTAGAAAATAATGATATACTGACCGTAACTCTAAAGGAGGTATTTCCATGAATGACTATGCGTTTGGCAATTTTTTATATACCTTGAGAACGGAAAAGGGACTGTCTCAGGCGGAGCTGGGAGAATTGCTTGGTGTAACAAATAAAGCGGTGTCAAAGTGGGAAAACGGTAGCACCAAGCCCAATACCGTTTTAATACCTCGCATTGCCGAACTGTTCGGCGTGACCGTAGAAGAGCTGTTCGCTTGCAAAAGATTTGAAATCGACCATGAGTATGAAAGCATCAAGAATCATTTGTCCTCGCAAAAAAGAAAACTCGCAACCTACACCTCCGTTTTTCTTTCTCTGGCGATCATTCTTCCGTTGCTGCTCATTGAGTTTATCCTTGTTGTGGTAAGCTTTTGGGGAGCAGATGATGTGATTGGCCCTCTTGGCTCCGTTGGGCTCATCGTGGTCTATATTATTTCCGTCACCGCATTCGTGATTTACCGTGTCAATTTCAGGCGCGCCTTGACGCCAAGCAAAATTGAGTATACTGCCAAATACGTGGGCATTTTGAAAAAAGGGCTGACCGTTACCGCTATTTCGGGAGCAGTACTCTTTTTGCTCATACCTCCCACCTATCTGTTGCTTGCATTTTTATCGCCCGTTTACCTTATGGAGGATATTTTTCTGGCGATTGCCGCATTTGTGTGGATGATCATTTTTGGCGCTTTTATATATTTTGCCAACGTGAAACGGTTGCTAAAAATCAGATTCTCTCCTCCGAGGCAAAATATGGGGCAACGGGTCCGTTTTTCCGAGCATCCCTTATGGTGGAGAATCTGCTATATTTCAGTCATGGCTCTTTGGCCTATTTTGTGGACCGTGCAAATATGGTCAAGTTTCGTGAACAATCGCACCTTGTATTTTGCAAAACTAGTGCTGGGGATACTTTGCTTCGGCACAATTATCCCTCTTGTGATGTATCAAGGAAAAAAGAAGTAGTAACGAAGACCGCAGACCATCATTTTAGGCGATGGGTTGGCAAATTGGCGCGTGTATACTACAATAATCTTAATACGATACCAAAGGAGGAAAAGGTATGAAACAAAATACTCTCATGAAATGTTTACTTGGCGCGGTGATGATCTTGTGCCTGCTTTGACTGTCCTCCTGCTTGGGCGAGGATGTGCCGCGCAGGTACGGCAACTATCGGTATACAGTCAAGGACAGCGAGGTGACCATTACGGGTTACGGCGGTTTTGAAACCAACGTCACTATTCCCGACACCATCAAAGGTATGCCCGTTGTTGCCATTGACGGCGATTTTGCGGCGCCCTTGATGAGAGTGCTGACCATTCCCGACAGCGTGAGATATATCGGCGGGCAAACCTTTTTAGACTGTATACAGTTAGAAAAAGTGAATTTAGGAAACGGCATAGAAGAAATTAGCTTTTCCGCGTTCAGCCGTTGCGAAAAACTGCTATATAACGAGTACGGTGGCGGCAAATATCTCGGAAATGAGGAAAACCCTTACGTGGCGTTGGTCACCGTTGCATCTACGGAAATAGAGGCAATCACGCTGCATCCCGACACCGTTGTGGTGGAGGGCAATGCTCTTGAGAATTGTAATAAAATCAAAGAGATTGTATTCCCCGACAAGGTCCTGTCCCTTGGTGATTGGGCGCTGTGGTATTGCACATCTCTTGAAACCGTCTATATTCCCGCCAGCGTGAAATTTGTTGACTCATGGGCATTTCAAAGATGCGACTCGCTGCAAAACATTGTGGTTTCTCCGGAAAACACCCATTACCGCTCCATAGACGGCAGTCTGTTTTCTTATGACGGCACCCATTTGGTGCGCTATGCCGTGGGGCAAAGCGCCCACTCCTACCGCATCCCTGACGGTACTGTTACCATTGGTAGCCGTGCCTTTGAGCGCGCCGACAACCTGCGTGAGGTCATATTCCCCGACAGTTTGGAAGCCATCTACTCCTGGGCATTTGACGATTGCCTGAACCTGAGAAGCATTGTATTTGGCAACGGCCTCAAATTGATACAGACCCAAGCCTTCCTGAATTGCGTCAGCCTTTTGGAGATCACCTTACCCGATAGCCTGGAAGAAATTGAGTACAGTACCTTCAACGGTTGCAAAAATCTGAAAAAAGTGACGGTTGGCGCAGGCGTGACTGAGATTGAGGATAGGGCGTTTGCGGGCTGTGCCGCCTTAGAGGAAGTGGTTTTCGTTGACCCCAACGGTTGGACGGTGCGCGGCAGCGGATGGTCGGGAGAGAAGTCGGATCGTAGCCATGTCGTTCTGTGAGCCAA
>JAZOBX010000067.1:0-7822 GCA_045596205.1 Eubacteriales bacterium
TAACATGGGTTCGATTCCCGTACGGGTCACCAAAGAAGCAGGTATCTCATCCGAGATACCTGCTTCTTTCCTTTGGTGCCCCCTACGGGAATACCGAACCCCCCGCAAATCCTTTTGCGGGGGGTTCGCATACCGCCAGAGGCGGTATCTTGCGTTATGCGGCGAACACAAGCTTCATTTTTCTACCAACCATTTCATCCACCACTTTGCCTACCCCGCATAGCAAATTCCCGAGTTCAAAATCTGTACTCCGTTTTGGGAAACCGTGGTGACCCGTACGGGAATCAAGAACCCATACGCAAGGCTTGACCTTGCGTTGGGTTCGCATACCCCGCTTGGCATCGGGGAGCTCGCTCACCAGTGCCGAGCGAGGGTATATTGCCGCCTAAGGCGGCAAATTCCCTTCCGTAAAAACTACAACTCGTAAATTGACCTAACAGAAGTATCTCATCCAAGATACCTGCTTTTTTTCTTTGCCACAGTGTCAATTGATTGACTTTTGAAGAAAAACATGATACAATACACTCATCTAAAAACAAGAATTGGCTTAGGAGGAATATATGTTTGGTCTGTTTGCTAAAAAAGGTATGAACGAAGAAGCGGCAAAAGCTTTTTGGAAGTGGTTTGCAGAAAAAGAAGAATGGATGATCAAATGTATTTCCAGTCACGACTCTGCATTTATTTGGGCAATTGACGAAAGATTAAAGCCTGTTTTCCCCTATTTTAAGGGTGAACTTGAATTCCAGCTGGGATACAACAATGGCGTCGGAGAGTTTTTCTTCTTTCACTTTGGAAAAAAAGATCTTGCTCGTGACGGCGAAGCCTTTGGAAAGATGATGCCTTCGGAAATCGCGAAAAATTGGCAATTTATCCTTGAAGAATAAAATGTCCGATTCCCATACATCCATCAGTCTAAGAGCCCCAAAGGAGAAAAAAGATGAGCCATAGCATAAAGGTAGCAGTTGCCGGTTGTGCCCAGTGGGCTTGGATAGAATCCTCGCGCATCATGGGAGAGACGCTTCGGCAGGCCATTGGCGAGGGGGCAGAAAGCCACGTACACGTGCCTGTGGACAGGGCAGGGCTGCTCTCTGTTTTAGAAAATGCCAACTATCTGATCATCCACACCCACGGCTCGCCCGAGGGACTTTTTGACCAGCGGGAAGACGGTAGGCAAACCACCATCGCCACCCTTGCCAATATCAGAAATTTCCCCCAGTTTCACCGCTTGCTGTTGGTCGTCATGACGGCTTGCAGTGCCGCAGGGGGAGAAAACGAGAAAAATATTGCGTGTGAGCTAAGCCGCCACATCAACCCCAAAGGACTTGTCATTGCCAACCGTTATGTGACTTGGGGCAGTCACCATGACTTTGGCGAGCGCAACGGAAAAAAAGGCTGGGTGGCCTACCAAAACGGCGAATTGGTGCTCAGAGAAGAGGATATTCCCACCGCTATCACCATGGCAGACGCCTACCGTATCTTTGCAAAGCATTGCAGTTTTATGCAAATGTAAATCATCTTTTATATGTCGACAAAAACGGCAAAAAGCAAGGTGCTATCTCAAACTTTTGAGATAGCACCTTGCTAAATCATAGATTTGGTTTTGGTTTACTTACGCGTATATACCGCCGTCACGCTCAGCGTCGCATTGCTTTGCATGGCAATAGAGACCGTCGCACCGGTTGCGCTGCCTTCCACGATCTCACCGCCGCTGATCTCCCAACGCTCAAACACATACCCCTCAGGGGCATCCAAAGCGGAAAGGGTCAGGTTGTAGTCGGAGTAATACAAAGCGGTGTATCCGTCTTCTGTGATGCTTTGCAGAGAGGTATTCACCCGAATCTGTGCCGCATCCACACCCTCTACCGATAGCTGTACTTGGTTTTGCGTGCCTTTCAGGGAGAAAGCGTCTGCCATATGCTGAGAAATGATGGCAAAACGGCGGTTGTAATAGTCCACACTGGCATTGTATCTGGACATCAGGTTGGCGATGAGCTGTTCATCCACGTCGGGATCGGTGTTCTCGTACGCCGCCTGTACCACGCGCTTGCGGTATTCGGGATACACGGGAGAGATGAGTGCAAGCTGGGCATCCAGCAAAGCCTTCACGCGCTCGGGTGCAAAGTTAAAGTTGCCCATGTCCTCCATGGTGCGGACAAACTGCTCGCAAAATTCCGGGCTTTGCATCATCTTTTTGGTAAAATCGTAACGGATACCGCGCTTGGAGTCTTTTACCAGCGTGTCACCGCTGAGCTTGAAATAATTGGTGGAAATGGTAAAGCCAAGGAACCCGGGCCCTGCAAAAGGCTGATCGTCGGTAAAAGGATTGGAGTTGACGTCATAGTTCATGCTCTTCCAGGTACCGTTCATGGAAATATCCAGATCATACACCACAAACCGCCATCTGCCGTCGGCATAGGGGTTGGAGGGGTCAGTCTCAATCACTCTCCAGGCGGAAATATTCTGCGCCAGTGAGAAGTCCACGTTGCCAATATAGAGCTGGAAGCAAAGCAGGTCAATCAGGCTTTCCATGTCGATTTTGGAGCAAACGTAGTCGTAATGCACTTTTTGCGACATATCATGGTCGCGGATGTATACGAGAATATCGTTGAGGTCTTCTTGGCAAGCCAGCAGACTCTGGGTGTCGGGCGCGTCAAATTCTGCCCCCCAGCTGCCTGCAAACTTTTTAGCAGTCCAGATGTTGTCGTCGGCTATGCCGTATCTGTCTTCCACATAGTTTTCGGAGAAGCGTTCATAAAGCATATAGAGGCCGTAGTACTCGCCCTCCAAAAACACCTGCACGGGATAACTGCGCTGGGTCAGCACGTCTCTGTCAGCAATCAGATCCTGCAAATAGCCCTGTCCTAAGTGGTGCATGTTTACAAAGTCGTTGCGCAAAATAATGGAACGGGTGCGCTGGGGGAAGACCTCGGAAGAAAACTCTTTACTGCCGTATTCAGCGCGTGCATACACGTTCAGGCTCTTTTGCGCCGCGCCGCGGGTAGAGGTACCGCGAACCTTGATGCCCACTTCCTGGTCAAAGAGAAAGTTGCCGTTGGCATCAAACATGGCAAAATTGGTTTGTCTCTCCCAATCGCGGGTATCGTGCACATTGGCGCCCCAACTGCTTTCGCCGTAGTTGAGCACAAGCAAGCCGCCGTTTTTGGAATAGAGCCCGTCAGGGTCAGAGGTCAGCGACACGATAGGCAAGCCCTCGTAGCCCTCTTTTCCCTCAAAGCCCACGAAGTAGCAACGGGTAGAAACCTCAGAAGCGATCCCTTCCTCATCCACCGCCGCCACGCGCAAAACAAAGCATTTGTCAATCTGGGAGGGCGCCCACATTTTACTGCCGCTGTTATTTTGCACGTTGATATTGGCATAGCGCACAGGGTCGGAAGAAGGGTCATACACGCGAATGGTTTCGCCGTCCCAGGTGATAGCCGTTTTAGAAGATACAGGGTCGGAGCAGTCGGTGGTATATTTCAGGGTATAGCCCTTTTTCACCGTCAGCGAAACGTCAAACTCGTCATCATAAAAGCCGCTGTCTGCAGAAACGGTAAACAGCCCCGAAGGCAACTGCAGAACAGAGCCGTCATTTTTTGCCATGGGGGTAGCATTACAAATCGCCCACTTAAAACCGCCGTCGGCGATGCGACCGTAAGACCATTCTCTGCCCGTACCGTCAACCGGCGGCACGTCGATCATGTCTCTGACAGTAGATTCAGCTGTACCCAGTACAATCGTTTCACCTGCGGAAGACACCTTAAAGGGGGCATAAAAACCGCTCTCTTCGGTGACAGTCACGTCTTTGCCCACCGCCCAGACCACAAGATAGCCGTAAGGCGGGATGGTGGTGCCGTCGGGAAATACGAATTTATCCAGATCGTTCAGCGTATTGGAGAGGGTCCAGCCGCTGATGTCTGCGGTGGTGCTTGCGTGGTTGTGCAGTTCAACCCAGTCATACTCGCCGCCGTCGGGGGCCGGATGAGTGCCGTAGTTTTTGCCTGCCACTTCGTTAATAAACACACCCACCAGCTCGTCAGGCTCGTCATTTCCCATGGTGGAAGAAGTGTCCGAGGGGGTGGTGGCAGAAGTGGGAGGAACGGTAGTCTGAAGCATTGCGCAAGAGGAAAGAAGCATCGCCAACACAATGATAAGAGACAAAACAGATATCAGTTTTCGCATATACACCTCTACGTAATCGTAAAATTTTTGCTGGTACAAGGAAGTCTTTTTTCTTTATTATATCACAAGGATATACATAATGCAATCCATCTGCCAAAATTTGCATATCCGCAATCATTTGTTTAAAAAGTACGATTTGTTTGCCCGTTTTCCCACAAAACTAAATTTTAAAAATGTCTGTATTTTTCTTTACTGTTGTCCGTTTTTGTGGTATAATGAGCCCATCAACCAATCTTTTCAGAGGAAAACCATGCAATACGAAATCGCCACCGCAAACCAACTTCCCGAGATTCTGGCTATGAAAAACCGTGTAAAAGCCCGTGTGATCAGAGAAAAGCTTCCCATCTGGCAAAACGGTTACCCCCTTGATGAATACATAGAAGAAGATATTGCCCATGGCGAGGGCAGAGTGGCCACCGTGGGCGGCAAGGTGGTTGCCTACGCCAATTTTCATCTCAGTACAACAGACTACGATAGCGGTACTTTTTCTTTTGAGCCCGTGCAAAGCTTCGGTCGGCTCATGGTGGACGATGGCCACACAGGGCAGGGAATATCCCGCTTTCTCGTTGCCAAAATGATAGAAGAAGCCAAAAACCTCCCCGTAAAAGGCATGGGAATCTTAGTAGACGAGTGCAATACCAAAGCTGTCAATCTTTATAAAAGCTTCGGCTTTCAAAAAGAAGGCGAAGACCAATTTCCCTTTGCCTATCTGGATATCTATACACTTTATTGGTGAAAAGGTGCTGTCGCAAAATATTTGCGACAGCACCTTATATGCTGACTCTGCCCCGCAACCCTCTTTTCACTCCCGCCTCTGCATAAGCAGGTCGGAGATCGTGGAGGAAAATGCCTTTGTCCACGGTATGGCGGAATACGGTCTCCATATCGTTATACTGTGGCTGAGACATATTCACGCCGTACAACCCTTCAAACTCGCTGATAATGTGAATATAGTGATCGCCTTTTCCGCAGAAATGAATGGCGCCGCCACCAAAGCGGCGAAGTAACTCTTGGTCGTAGGGCGCGGCAAATTCCCTGTAGGCATCGGGGGAAAGATTCATGGCGCTGTCGTCACGAAGCATAATGCCGCCTCTATGCCAGATCTTCGCCCAATGGGGATTGATGTCGGTGCAAAGAGGATACAGACCGTACCATTTGTCCATAAAGGCAATATAGGTGTCGGTAATGAGCCGCATCACGTCCTGCACCAGGTCGGGCTGGTCATACATGGCGTAAAACATCTCGCACCCCCAAAGCAGCTCTGCGATGTCCAGCGGCCCTTGGCTGTCGGGATGATAGACGGTTACGTATTTTGCAATTTTGGGATAGTGGGAAAACACTTCCCTCACAAACTCGCCAAAGAAAAACACGTCTTTGCCAAATCCATTCTCAAGTGACGGCACGCCTTTGTCAAGCAGTCCCCGCATAACCTCGGTTTCCGCCAAAGGACGGGTGGTGGGCAAAATGTTCATTTTTTCGGGCATGATATAGATCTCTGCGCCAAAAAGAGAGCTCATGATCCCCGTGCCGTAGTTGGCGCGAATGGCAAGATTCAGATCAGGCTTGCTTAGCGCATGAGACACCCCCTGCATCTGGTGACGGAGCATCAGATCGTAGTCTCCAATGGCATCGTTGATACCTACGGGCGGAATGTCAAGCGTACTTTCCGATACAGTTTTGCGGCAAGGCGAAAAATACTCGCCCTCAAATTTGCCCTCTAAAAAGCGTCGCCAGCTGTCTGCAAACTCCTCTTCGGTTTCCTCGTCTATTCTCCGTTCAATGTCGTCCAGAAGCCGAACGGTGTCGGTGCGTAAGGTGACCATACTGTTTCCTCCCTTGCGTTTTCGTTTTCATTGTAGCATGAACGAGGCGTTTTTGCAACGATTTTTTGCCAAAAGTTTCTGTTTGCGGTTGCTTATCTATAAAACACTGTGTTATAATAAATCTATCAGCAGCAAAAGGAGAGCTTCCTATGCAAACCATTGTGATTTCTGCCCCCCAAATGAAACAGCAGGGCGGTTGGGTACTGGACACCCAGTTCGTCACCACCATGGGTATGCCATATCTTTTGGCGCACGGCCTTGGCAACCCCGTTGCAGACGCCCAAACCGCCTTTACCGTAGATACAAATGCCACCTATCATCTGTTCGTTTATACCTTTAACTGGGTAGCTCCCTGGAAGCCCCAATATGCTCCCGGGATTTTTAAACTGAGCTTTGACGGAAGCACCCATGACCATACCTTCGGTGCCACATCACCTAAGTGGGGCTGGGAATACGGTGGGGAAGTCTCCCTCAAAAAAGGCGAACACACCCTCACTCTCATTGACCAAACGGGCTTTGAAGGCAGATTCGGCATGGCTGTGCTGACAGAGGACAAAAACCTTGCCTTGCCCCAAACCCCCGAAGAAGTGACCGCCTTTTGCTATAACGCATCCAACGCCGCTACCCCCCTTGACCAAGGCAGCTTTGACCTTGTGGTCTGCGGCGCAGGGTATCCGGGCATTTGCGCCTCTCTTTCTGCCGCAAGACAGGGTCTTCGCGTGGCATTGGTGCAAGACCGCCCCGTTGTGGGCGGCAACAATAGCTCGGAGGTCCGCGTTTGGCTGGGGGGCGAGACCAATTTTGAGCCTTTTCCCGGTATCGGCAACGTGGTGCTTGAACTGGAGCAAAAGAAAAAAGGCCATTACGGCAGCGCCAACCAAGGCGAAAACTACGAAGACGAAAAAAAGCTGGGCTTGCTTTTGGCAGAACCCAATATCACTCTTTTTACAGAACATATTCTCACCGACGTGGAAATGCAAGACAATGCCATTTCCTCTATTGTGGTCTGGGATTATAGAAACGGTCAAAGAAAACGGCTCACCGCCCCTCTCTTTTTGGACAGCACGGGAGACGCCACCCTCGGATATCTCTCGGGGGCAGATTTTGAAGTCACCACCAACGGCCACATGGGCATGACCAACGCATGGTATATTGAAGATACGGGCACACCCCAAGCCTTCCCCCGTTGCCCTTGGGCAGTAGACCTGACCGACGTGGATATCCCGGGCAGAGTCGGTGTCAAAGACGTATATAACCACGAGGGCGAGGGCTCCCTTGGTTGCTGGTTCTGGGAAGGGGGCTGTGAGCAAGACCCTATTTTCAAAGCCGAATTTGCCCGCGATCTGAATCTCCGTGCTATGTACGGCGCAGTAGATGCGCTGAAAAACCACGACGGCTCTTACCCCAACCACCGTCTCGGCTTTGCCGCCTACATTGGTGGCAAACGGGAATCCCGACGGCTCTTTGGCGATATTCTGATGACCAAAAGTGACGTCTATAAAGGGGTGGTCTATCCCGACTCCTGCGTGCCTTCCACCTGGAATTTTGACGTCCACTATCCCGACCGCCGTTTCTACGCCGCCTTCCACGAAGGCGATGCCTTCCTCACCAAAGACTACCACGAGCATTTCAACAAACCCTATTTCATCCCCTACCGCGCCATGTATTCCCGCAATATTGCCAATCTCTTTATGGCGGGCAGAAATATCAGCGTTTCCCACGATGCACTGGGCACCGTCCGCGACATGCGTACGGGCGGTATGATGGGTGAAGTCATCGGCTCCGCCGCCGCACTATGCAAAAAACACCAATGCACC
>JAZOBX010000068.1:0-2813 GCA_045596205.1 Eubacteriales bacterium
GACACTCGCGACAATAACATTCCAGAACTATTTCAGAATGTATAAAAAGCTCTCGGGCATGACGGGTACTGCCCTGACCGAGGACAGAGAATTCAGAGAAATCTATGCTCTTGACGTAGTAGAAGTGCCCACAAACAAGCCCATGATCCGCATTGACCACAACGATGCGGTGTATTCCACACGCCGCGGGAAGCTTAACGCCATCGTGGAGAAAATCAAGGAATGCCACGAAAAGGGGCAGCCTGTGCTGGTGGGTACGGTATCTATTGAAAAGTCGGAAGAGCTGTCCTTACTATTAAAGCGTCAAGGCATTAAACACACGGTACTCAACGCCAAATACCATGAAAAAGAAGCCGAAATCGTTGCCCAAGCAGGCAAAGAGGGGGCTGTGACCATCTCCACCAACATGGCCGGGCGCGGTACGGATATTATGCTGGGGGGCAACCCTGAATTTCTTGCCAAGGCAGAAATGAGACGGCAAGGTATGGAAGAAGAAATGATTCTTCGCGCCTACGGCATGGACGAGACCGACGACCCCGAGGTGCTTCGTGCCAGAGGGATTTTCGCCGACCTTGTGAAGCGTTTTAAAGAGGAAATTGCTCCCGAAGCCGACAGAGTGCGCGCGGCGGGCGGATTGTTTATCCTTGGCACAGAGCGACACGAAAGCCGCAGAATCGATAACCAGCTCCGCGGTAGAAGCGGCCGTCAGGGTGATCCCGGTGAATCCCAATTCTTCCTGTCTCTGGAAGACGATCTGATGCGTTTGTTCGGCTCTGACCGTTTGATTGGCATGGTGGGCAGAATGGGCATGAAAGAAGATATGCAGATTCAGGCAGGTATGCTTTCCGGCTCTATTGAAAATGCCCAGAAGCGCATTGAGGCATCCCATTTTGAAAGAAGAAAGAACGTGCTGGAATACGACGACGTCATGAACCAGCAGAGAAAACTGATTTACGCCCAACGCGGTGACGTGCTGGACGGCGAAGACCTTCGTCCTAAAATCAGAGGGATGATTGAAAGCTCTGTGGAAAAAAATCTTGCCTCTTTTGAGGAGGACGTCACACCCAAAGACCTGCGCGGCACGTATCTGCAAATGCTGCTTACTCCCGATGAAATAATGAAAAATAAATTTTCCGACATAGACCTGACAGAGTCCTTTACCAAACGCGCTCTTCGTTGCTATGAAGGAAAAGAAGAACTCTTTGGAGCAGACATCATGCGGGAAATTGAGCGCATTATTCTGCTACGCAACGTGGACCGCAAGTGGATGGAGCATCTGGACGCCATGGAAGAGCTGAAAGGCGACGTGGGTCTGAATGCCTACGCCCAGAGAAATCCCGTCAGCGAATTCCGCATTATTGGCTCTCAGATGTTTGACGATATGGTAGAGGACGTGCGCGAGGAGACGGTGAGAGGGATTCTGACCGTGATGCCCAAGGCACAGCCCATGCAAAGAGTACAGGTTGCCAAAGCCCAGGACCCCGGTATGCGGAAGGTGCTTGGTGTGACGGGCAGAATGCCCCGCATCAATCCCAGCGCACCCTGCCCTTGCGGCAGCGGTAAGGCGTTCCGCCATTGCCACGGTATGCGGAAGTAAGCGAAGATGGGACTTGGACTACTGCTTTTGGGATATCTCTTTTGCCTGAACCTGCTGAACGTGTATTTTCTGCCCTTTGCGGCGGCGGTCATGTTTTGGGCGCTGAAAAAACTGTCTTTTGTGAACACTTCCCTCTCCCGCGCAAAATTCGTATTGATTCCCCTATTTTTCGTGGGGCTTGCGGGGTTGGGACTGGCGATTGCACAGACGGTGGCAGGCGAGATTCCCTATTACGGTGAACTGATGAGCGCGCTGTCTTGCCTGTCTCACGCAGGAATGCTTTGCTTTCTCTTTCTGCTTCTGACCGGACTAAGACGCCTGACCGACGAGGTAAAATTGCCCGTCCTCTCCTTTCGGGCGGTGAGAAATCGGTTATTTTGCTTTTTCTACTATCTGCCCGCATTCCTTTTGGAGCTGCCCTTTTGGAAGACAGGTTTGTTTTTGCAGACCGCTTCTCTCTTTACGGTGGTGCTGGGGGTGGTGGTGTTTGTGCTGAATGCCAAACTGCTCCATGACTGCTACCGCATGATCGGTATGCCCGACACATCCGAAATACAGTAAACACTTTTTTCAAAAGCAAGCAATAAAAATTGAGGTTTGGCGAAGACTGCTTGTCTTCCCACACGGAGATGTTTATGAAACAAAAACTGCCATCTTTTCGTTTTCCCTTGGTGATGGTTGCCATCATTTTTCTGGCAACGCCCAATATCAGTCTGGTCGGCATTTTGCCTGATTTTATCGGCTATTTGCTACTGACCTGCTCTCTTTCCTACGCCGCAGATGCGTTCCCCTATTTTGCAGAGGCAAAGGCGGGATTCCTGCGACTGATGTGGATCTCTCTTGCCAAGATCCCAGCCAGCTTTATTATGCTGATGATGTGGGGCAATGACAGCTCTCAACGCTCAATCGTGGCTGTATTTTCCCTGTCTTTTGCGGTGCTGGACCTGGTATTTTTGCTCCCCACCCTTTCTACCTACTTTGAGGGCGTGTTCTATCTGGGCGACAGATACGGATGCGACAGCGTGATGGGTGTGCCTGCTTCTTTTGGCAAGCTCACACGGGAGGGCTTCAAAAAACTGACTTTGGCATTTGTGATTGCTAAGGAAGTGATGAGCACTTTGCCCGAAATGACGCTGATTTCCGTAAAACAGTACAATCCCGATTACGTGTTTGAAGGAAGCAGAATCGTCTGGTCTACTTATTATCCCCTGTTTGC
>JAZOBX010000069.1:0-18049 GCA_045596205.1 Eubacteriales bacterium
TGAAGTGAAACGCAAAGCGTTTCATGTTTTTTATTTGTTGGTATCCTTGATGGCCACAAAGCCGGGGATGTAGTAGTATTCCACGCCGTAGGGGGGCAGTTGATGGGGCAGGAGCTTGCGCTCGCAACCGTTTTGCACTTCTCTGACGGCAACGGTAAATTGGTGGTGAGGGCCGCCGCCGCGGGTACGAAACCAAGCAAAGACGGAGGAGTCAATACATTCCACGCAGGGAGTGCCGTCGTCGGTAGCGATGGTGGCATGACCGCAAAGGAACTCTGCGCGGCTGCCGGAATGGACGGTAAAGCCTTTTCCGCTGGGGCCTTCGGTCTTAAAGCCGTATACCCAGAAATCGGTGCCTTCTTCGGCAATCACGTTGTCAAGAGAGCGTTCGGGGTTGAATTGACGAATCCACACCTTTTCTCTCGTAAAGCGGAAGCAAGGGGTAGAGCCGTAGCCCACACCGCCAAACACGCCCATGGTGGATGCCACGTTATCCATGTAGACCTTGTTGCCTTTGACGGTATTGAAGTAGACTGCGCCCGTCTGCACGTGGAGGTCGCTGACACACAGGTCGCGGCGGGCAGAGTGGCGGATGAAACGAAGGAAGCCGTAGAACTTTTCAAACACGAAGCCGTCTTCAATAAACAGCATTTCGTCGCTGTCCTCGGTGATGGCGAAAAGGCCTTGGTCTTTGCTTTCCCTGAAATCGGGGGTGGTTGCGAAGTCGCAATACATAAAGTTGATGGCTTTGACGGTTTTGGGAATTTCAATTTCGCCCGAACAGAGGTAACGGCCTTCGCCAAAGACGATATAGGATTTGCCCGACTGCATGGCGCGACGGATGGCATCGGTGGAGTCGGTGACGCCGTCACCGACCGCGCCGAAATCGTCCACCTCTGCCACGATGGAGCGGTCACCGTTCCAGCAGTATTCGGGAGCGGGCTCTACGGGAAGATTCACGGCGTTTTCCTCGCAGGGGAACAGTCTCCACACTCTGTCGGTAGAGGTGAAGAAGGGATAGGTGCCGTCGTGGGGGAAGACGGTATCAAAGTTGTTTTGCAGATTGTAGGCAAAGTTTTCCACGGTGAAATTTTGCAGGCGCAGGTAGGCGTTGTAGGAGCGAATGCCCTCGCCGCCTCGCTTGCCTATGTGGCGCACCGTCAGGTTTTCCATATTCAGCATGCCCAGATGCTCACAGCGGACACCGCCGCCGAAGGTGTCGATAGTCACGTTACGCATACCGATGGCACCCAGGTTCACAAAAACGCCCATACGGGTGGTGTTTTTGATCTCCACGTCTTCAAACACGGCGGTCCATTCGTCGGTGACGTGAACGCCGTATTCAAAACCGTCAATGTGAATGTCCTTAAAGTATGCCTGGTGGCGTACGTCCATCAGAATGCCCGCAAACCCGCGATGGTCGGGGTCGGAGGAACGGATGGTTACGTGGTTGATCTTACCCGTGTTGGAGGAGGAGAAGCGGAGACCCACCGCTCCCGTGTTGCCTGCGCCGACGTCAAGGGTAATGTCTTCAAAGGAGTTCATCATGTTGACGTTGGAAAAACGGGTGCGGGCAAAGCTGACCATAGGGCGTTTTTCACCGTAGCGGAACAAACGGCAGTTGTCCTGCAGCTTGATGACGGTTTTGTCCATGCCCTCGCCCTTAAAACGGATAAAGCGGTTTAAGTCGCTGCCGGGATGGTCGTCAATCAGATTGCAAAGATTTTCAAAGGAATAGGTAATGGTGTCAGAGATCAGATACGTGCCCGCAGGGAAATACAGAATACGGGCAGGAGGCGGATCTTCGGGGAAAATGACGGTGGGAATGCCGTTCATTTTGCGGTTTTCAAAGCCGATGCGGAAATTGTCTCTGGGATCGTCCAGCAGCTTTTGGCGAATGTCTTGCACCGCTTTGATCTCTCGCTCTAAAATATCCTCCAACGCTTGGCAGAGGATGGCGGTGCAGTCCACCTTGCCCGTGTTGTCGGCGTTATAGGGGGGCTTGGTCACGTCTACCACAATGTGGTTTTTCTCGCTAATATACAGCATGATCTTTCTCCTTTTGAGGTGTGGATGGTCATTTTGGGGTAGATATTCCCATTGTAACACAAAAGAGCGGCTTTGGCAATGGATAAATCGGGGTTTTTCGCTTGTTTTTGTGAGAAAAATCTGCCGAGTATTTGTGTGTATTGCCTTGGGGCTATGTTTTTTTGAAATGCCGTTGCAAACCGTGTTGCTTTATGGTATAATAAAACAAACAAAAAACTTGGCGAAGGGAGCCTCAAAAATGGCTTTTTTACTTTCTGATTCCTCTATGTGTGTGGACCTGCTCCGCGTAGGCGAGCAAATCCCCTTGCTGGATCAATCCATGGACTGGCATCACGCCGACGTGATGGACGGTCACTACTGCCCCAACATGGCGCTGTCTCCTGCTTGGGTCAAGGCGTTTTGCTCTGCGGCGAAAAAGCCTGTGGAGGTGCATCTGATGGTGACCCGCCCTTCGGATTGGCTGGAGATTTTTGCCAAAGCGGGTGCGGCGATGATTGCCGTTCACGCAGAGGTCATCAATACCAACGCCTTCCGCACCATTCATCAAATCCGCGCTTTGGGGTGCAAGGTGGGCGTGGTGCTGAATCCCGCAACGCGTTTTGATTATGTGAAAGAATACATTGATGAAATTGACCGCATCACCATTATGGCGGTGGACGTGGGCTATTCGGGTCAGCCTATGATTCCTCAAACGGTGAAGAAAATCAAAGAAGCCGCCGACTATAAAAAGGCCCACGGCTTGTCTTATGAAATTCAGGTAGACGGCTGTTGCGGCAAATCCACCTATGAGATTTACGGCAACGCAGGGGCAGAGATGTTTGTGATGGGCTCGGGACTCTTTGGACTGGATAAGGATTTGTCCAAAGCCATTGCCATCATGCAAAAGGATCTGCGGGAAGCGGAGAAAAACATTCAAAGATAAGGAGAAAAGACCATGATTGCATTTGCTTGTGACCATGGCGGACTGTCGCTCAAGCGTGAGATCGCCAAATATTTAGACCAAAAAGGCATTGCCTATAAAGACTACGGCACCCATACCGAGGACAGCTGTGACTATCCCGTCTACGGAGCCGCCGCCGCCCGTGCCGTGGCATCGGGGGAATGCGAAAAAGGGATTGTTTTTTGCGGTACGGGTATCGGTATTTCTATCGTTGCCAACAAGGTGAAGGGCATTCGCTGTGCTGTTTGCTCCGAGCCCTTTTCCGCAAAGCTCTCAAGAGAACACAACAATTCCAATATGCTTGCCCTCGGCGCAAGAGTGGTGGGCGTGGAGCTGGCGAAGATGATCGTGGATGCGTGGCTTGAGGCAGAGTACCAGGGTGGCAGACACCAGAACCGCCTGGACCTGATCTCCCAAATGGAAGAGGAAAAATGATATGAGTGTGTATGAAAACACCGAGCTTTGGTCGGTGCTTTTGGAGCATTCGCTGACCTACCCCTCCGCCGAGCCGCAGGATATGGTAAAATTGGTATACCAGAATGAATTTGGCCCCGGGCATCTCGTCACCGACGGCAAAGCCGCCATAGAGCGATTTATGGCAGAGCTGGAGGCAGTAGAGCCAAATGAGGACATTGCTCCTTTTGATAATATCGGCAACGGCATGGTGCGGGTCAACCTGGCGGCTTTGCCCCAAGGCTATACCCCCGCAAAGGTCATCTCTGATTTTATGTTTACTGCCCAAACCTACCGTAGCGGCACAATAGAAGGCTTTTTGGGCAAATTGGAAATTCTCAAGGCCGCCGCCAAATCCATGATGCTTCTTTTTTCTTATGAAGCGCTTTGCGAATATCTGGAGGGCTATATTGCCGCAGGTTGCCCGATGGTGTCTCACACAAATGCCTATAAGGAAGCTTACCGCCCCGCTTACCGCGTGGTCAAAAAAGACCTGTTGCCGTATCCACCCGACTACCGCCCGCTCTTCTGAAAACCCTCCATCCATTTTTGCGCTTGCAAAAATGGATTTCATCGCGTAGCGATTTCATCCGCACGTTGCGGATTTCATCCGTCTATGACGGATTTCATTCAACATTGCTTTTAAAACAAAAACCAAGAAGCAATTTAACTTTCAAACCAAAATCGAATAAAATAGCCCTTACCCCCCTATAAAAATTGCCCAAACGGGAGGTAATGGCTTTCTTTTTGCCATAAAAGAACCGCCAAAAGAAAAAGATTGACAATAATTTTATTTTTTTGTATAATGGTAATATATATAAAACCGAAACCAACGCCGCACCGCGCGTTTGAGAAAGGAATCTTATGAATAAAATCAACCGTGTGACGAATATCACCTTTGCCGTAGCGCTTGCCTGGTCGATTCTGGCAGGGCTGGGGATTCCGATGATCGTGTTCGGAGCGCTGTATCTCACCTCTATGCCCGCTCTTGGAATTCCGCTACTTGTGGCGGGGTGTCTGTTTACGGGCGGCGGCGTGTTTGCCATTCCCCTGTTCTGGGTCAGCTTTGGCGAGAAAAGAACTATGCGCCGCATGGTTTGTGCCATCACGGAAAAGGGCTTTGCCTCTCTGTCTCTTCTGGCATCTTATATGCATCTGTCCTATGCGCAGGTGCAGAATTATCTTGCCGTTTGCGTGCGGAGAGGATACCTGACAGACTATTTGGTGATGGGGGATGAGATTTCGCCGGTGGATTTCACACCTCCCGAAGAGGTGGTGCATCATGCAGAATGCCCCTCTTGCGGCGCAAAATTTGACTATCGCGGTGAGGCAGGAGAATGCCCCTACTGCCGCACCCCGTATCCCACCGAAGCATAAAGGAAAAAAAGAAAATGAAACTGATGATCGCCTCCGACCTGCACGGGTCTTTTGCCTATGCAGACCAACTGATTTCCCGCTTTCGGGAGGAAAAGGCAGACAAGCTGCTGCTTTTGGGAGACCTGCTCTACCACGGCCCCCGCAACGATTTGCCTCTTGGCTACGCGCCTAAAAAGGTCATAGAGCTGCTAAACGGTATCAAAGAATACATACTTTGCGTCAGAGGCAACTGCGATGCGGAGGTGGATCAGATGGTATTGGATTTTCCCATTATGGCAGAATCTCTGACACTTGATGTAGACGGACAAAGGCTGGTGCTTGTTCACGGACACCACCTAAGCGACAATCCACCGTCTGTAAAAACAGGGGACGTAGTGCTGTTTGGGCATACCCATATTCCCGCAAAAGAGGAAAGAGACGGTGTGTTTTATCTGAACCCCGGCTCCGTCTCCATTCCCAAAGAACAGTCTCCCCACGGATATATGACCTATGAAAAGGGCGTGTTTTTCTGGAAAACCCTGGAGGGAGAACCCTATCAAACCCTTTTTTTGAAAGAGGAAGAACAATGACGGTACGCGAACAAATAGAAACCAATATTGTGGGCGCCTATGACGTGGCGGTCTGCGGTGGGGGAATTGCAGGCATTGCCGCCGCCCTTGCCGCCGCCAGAGAAGGCAAAAAGGTAATTTTGCTTGAAAAACAGTTTATGCTGGGCGGACTTGCCACAGCGGGTCTGATCACCATCTATCTGCCCCTTTGCGACGGCAAGGGACGGCAGGTGTCCTTTGGGCTGGCGGAAGAATTGCTGCGACTGTCCATCACCCACGGCGCAGAAGACAGATACCCCGAAAACTGGCTGGACGGTGTGGGCACAAGAACCGAAAAGGACAAACGCTTTGAGGTGCAGTACAACGCCCAGGTCTTTGCCATTTTAGCAGAGCAGGCGCTGGCCAAAGCAGGCGTGGATATCCGCTACGGCACCTATGCCGTGGGCGTTTCTATGCAAAACTCTGCGATTTCTGCGCTCATCTGCGAAAGCAAATCGGGCAGAGAAGCCTTTGCCGTGGGCGGTGTGGTAGATGCCACAGGCGACGGGGATATTGCCCATTTCGCCCATGCGCCCACCGACACCTTTGCGCAAGGCAACGTGCTGGCAGGGTGGTATTATTCTTCCTCAAAAGCGGGATACAAGCTCCACATGGTGGGAATGGCAGACATTCCCGAAGAGGACAAATCGGCCGAAGAGAAGCAAAAAACTGCCACCGTTGAGCGGTTTTTAGGACTTTCGGGGGAAGAGCTCTCTCATGTGACCCAAAAATCTCATGCCGCAACCCTCCACCACTATTTGAAGGCAAGAGAGAAAGACGCGGACTATATGCTCGCCACCATGCCTACCATACCCCAGGTGCGCATGACCAGAAAGCTGGTAGGGGAATACGTGCTTTCCCATAGGGAAGAGCATACCTATTTTGAAGACTCTGTGGGCATGGTGTCCAACTGGAAAAAGCGTGGGCCCGTGTATGAGGTGCCCTTCCGCTGTCTCTATAGCGGGCAGGTGAAAAACCTGGCAATGGCGGGCAGATGCGTGTCTACCGACGAGACCCTGTGGGACGTGATGCGCGTGATTCCTTGCTGCGCTGTCACAGGTGAGGCGGCAGGCACAGCCCTGGCTCTTTGCTCCGACCTGTCTCTGCTCGACGTGCAAAAACTGCAAACTCGCCTGCGCGAAAAAGGCGTGGTCCTTCACGAAAGGGACCTGCCTCAAATAGGCTAAAAATAAAAAACAAAGAAAGGAACGCCCATGCACCGGACACAAGATACTCTTCTCTCCCTTATTCGCAAAGGGGCGTTAGGAGACGTACCCACCTCTCCTCTTGGCCTTTCAACTGATGAGAGAAAAGTTCTCTACACGCTGTCGTCATCTCAGGATATGGCGCATATTGTAGGGGGGTTCTTGCAAAAATCGGGAGATTTGACCGATGACGAGCCCTCAAAACAGTTTCGAAAAGTAATCAACGTTTCCCATTTTCGCTTTGTGCAAACCGAAAATGCGCAAAGCTTGATTGCGACCGTCCTGGAAGACGCCGAAATTCCCTTTATTCCCCTGAAAGGGGCGGTACTAAGGTCGCTGTATCCCGATCCTACCATGCGCACCAGCTGCGACATTGATATTCTGGTCAGAGAAGAGCATCTGGACGCCGCTATTGCCGCTTTGGTGGAAAAAGGCGGCTACACAGCAGAAAAGCGGAACACTTGCCATGAGGTGTCCCTCTATTCCGTTGACCGTATTCATATTGAACTGCATTACGCCCTCATTGAGGGGGATGGGAAAATGGCGGACGCCCTTTTAGACGTATGGCAGAATGCTTATCCCAAAGAGGGCTGTCGGTACCATCATCTGCTCACAAACGAAATGCTGTTGCTCTATCATACGGTACATATGGCAAAGCATTTTATCTACGGTGGATGCGGCATTCGTCCTTTCCTGGATTTGCACTTTCTGCAAAAAGAGCTGACCTATGACCATGCCCTTTTTGCCGCCCGCTTGGAGCAGGCAGGGCTTTCGCTTTTTTATGAGAATGCCGGCTTGCTTTGCGGCGTTTGGTTTGGAGACGCCAAACATACTCCTTTAACACGGCAAATGCAAGCGTATGTATGTAGCGGCGGTGTGTATGGCACAATGGAAAACCACGCCCGCGTGGCTGTGGCTAAAAAGGGGCGTTGCAAGCATTTTTTAGGGCAGCTGTTTCCTTCTGCCCGCTATATGAAAAAACGGTATGATACGCTCCGTCGCTGGCCCATTCTCTTGCCTTGGTTTTATATATGGCGGATTTTGTGCTTTGCCGTAAAGCCCTACGCCAAAGATAAGGTGAAGGTCAATGTAGAGGTAGCGTTTGCAGGGGACGGCGAAAAAGCCAAGCAAACCGCCGATATGATGGCGGCGCTGGGCATGGACGACGCTTTGATGCTGTAATGCCTTTTGCAACTGCTTTTTACATGACAAAGTATGAAAACGAACAGGCGCAAAACGGTTGTTTTAGTAAAAATAAAAAGGTAATGCTATGAAAAAAGCTGACTGTTATCTTGGTTCCCGAGCGGAACCGTATATTGGATTTGCGCCTCGTGTAACAAAAAACGCAATACGTATCTAAAAAACAAGAAAAAGAGATGGAAAAACTCCATCTCTTTTTTGTATAATGCTGTGTTTACTGTAATTTCAGATTTTTTAGGCGCAGGGCGTTGCTAACCACCAGAACGGAGCTGAAGGACATGGCAAAGCCGCCAAACATGGGGCTCAGCAAAGGTCCGCCAAAGAGATACAGCAGTCCTGCCGCAATGGGAATGCCAATGCTGTTGAAGGCGAATGCCCAGAACAGATTTTGCTTGATGTTGCGAATGGTCATTTTGGAAAGGTGAATGGCGCGGCACACGTCTAAAAGATCGTTTTTGGTCAGCACCACGTCGCCTGCTTCCAAAGCAATATCACTGCCGCTGCCAATGGCAACACCCACCTGCGCCAGGGTCAGAGCGGGCGCGTCGTTGATGCCGTCGCCCACCATCATCACTATGTGGCCTTCTTTTGTAAGGCTGTCAATTGTGTGGGTTTTGTCCTGGGGGAGCGCTTCTGCAATCACACGGTCAATGCCCAACTGGTCCGCAATGTGACGGGCGGTGGCTTTATTGTCGCCTGTGAGCAGGCAGATATGCATGGATTGATTTTTTAGATGCGTAATGGCGGCTTTGCTGGTGTCTTTGATTTTATCTGCCAAGCATAGCGCGCCTTTTATCTCGCCATCATAGGCACAAAACATGGGGGTTTGCCCGATTTTTGCCCATTCTGCTCCTTTCTCAAAGAGGGAAGTGCTGACAAGAGACAGGCTTTCCATCATTTTTTGGTTGCCCACGTATACGGTTTTGCCGTCTACCACACCCTTCACCCCTTGCCCGGGGATGGCTTCAAAGAAGGTGCAGTCTTTTAGTGCAACAGAAAGCTCTTTCGCTTTTTCCACCACGGCCTTGCCCAAAGGATGCTCGCTCATGACCTCCACGCTTGCCGCCAAAGACAGCATCTCTGTATCCGCGGCTTGGGCGGTGGCCATTTCCAACACCGCAGGCTTGCCTTCGGTGACGGTGCCAGTTTTATCCAGCACGATGGCGGTGACTTTGCCCATTTGCTCCAGCGCCTCACCGCTTTTGATAAAAATACCGTGGTTGGCGCCCACGCCCGTGCCTACCATAATGGCGGTGGGAGTGGCAAGTCCCAGGGCGCAAGGACAGGCAATGACCAGAACGGATACGAAAATTTGCAACACAAATCCCAGAGGCTTATCCCCTGCCACACCCCAAAGCAGAGCGGCAACAAGGGCAATTGCCATTACTGTTGGCACGAAGACGCCTGCCACTTTATCTGCCAATTTAGAAATGGGGGCTTTTTTGGTCTGGGCATCTTCCATGAGCTTTACGATTTTGGAAAGAGTGGTGTCGTTTCCCACATGGGTGACTTGCATTTTGAACACGCCCTGCAGATTCAGGCTGCCGCTCATCACACTCTCTCCTGCGACTTTGTCCACGGGGATGCTTTCGCCTGTGAGCATGGATTCATCCACAGCGCACCGTCCGTCGACAATCACGCCGTCCAAGGGAATCCGCTCCCCTGCGCGGACCAGCAAAATATCACCTACCGCCATCTCGGAAATACTGACGGTTTCTTCGCCGCCGTCGGGGAGCAGGCGCGTGGCGGTGTCGGGAGCAAGGGAAAGGAGCTTGGCAATGGCTTCGGTGGTTTTGCCTTTGCTCTTTCTTTCAAAATATTTGCCCAGCATGATGAGGGTCATGACCACCGCGCTGGATTCGTAATAAAGGGAATGGACGGCGCCCTCGATTGTACCGATGAGGCAAGTCATCACAAGACTGTAGAAAAAGGCGCTCCCCGTGCCAATCAGCACAAGAGAGTCCATGTTGGGATGCCCGAATGCCAGCGCCTTTGCCCCTGATAGGTAATGCCGTCTGCCCAAAAAGAGAACGGGAACGGTCAGACACAGTTGTGCCAAAGCGAAGGCTAAGGGATGGCGGTCGGGGGAAAGAAATGCAGGCAAAGGCAAGGGAATGGGGAGCATATGTCCCATAGAGATATACAGCAGAGGTATGGCGAATACCGCCGCCAGCAACACGCTTTGCTTCATCTTTTTCAGTGCCGTTTGCTCTGCTTTCCTGCGCTCTTCCTGCTCTTCTTTGCGGTCAATTTCCACAGGATCAAGACTTGCGCCAAATCCGGCTCGCTCAATCATGGCAATGATATCGTTTGGGGTGAGCTTGTGTTCATCGTAGCGAATCAGAAGCTTGCCTGCGGTCAGGTTGACCTGGCTTTTTTTCACACCCTTCATTTTGCCCGTGATTCGCTCCACCGCGGCAGAGCAGGAGGCGCAAACCATACCCGTAACAGAAAAAATATCTTCTCTCATATCTATCCTTTTGTCATGTTTACCTCTTCTCTCACATATTGTAAAAGAAGTGATATTTAGTTGATTTCTACACATTTATATATATAGTATACCACTTTGCGCCGCCCATTGTCAACATTGGACGGGAATGTTTTTATTGCCAACACGGTTTACTTAACCAAATATTGCATAATTTACAAAAACCCCTATATATTTTTGACATAATTGGGAGATGCTTTTTCTTTTGGTAAAATGCAACAAGTCAAATCGCACAACTTTGGCGAAAAAACAGTTGACAAAAACTTCTTTTTTGTTTTATAATAAACGTAGTATTCTATATTTACATAAAAGGAGGCGTTCCCATGAAAGACATTATCAAGGCCATTGATAATCTTCCCCTGATTGTCAAACTGATTCTGGCTCTTCCCGGTCTGGCCATCGTTTGGGCAATCTACCGTCTGCTCCGCAGCTTGGATAAAGGCAACGTGGTTGGTATCATTCTGGCAGTTGTTCTGCTGGTTGTAGGTCCTACCATCGTTTGGGTGATCGACCTGATCTGCTTGCTGCTGAACGGCAAAGTTTGGTGGATCGACTAATTTTTGACGGCATATTTATCGCATTAGCCTAAATCTGCCGTAGCAGATTTAGGCCCGAAACCAAAAGGAGATGTAGAGTGATGCTCTATATCTCCTTTTACTTTATTGTCGGTATTTACAAAGCGATTTTCGTCCGCATACGAATTGATTCTATTTTTTGTTTGCTATTTCCGTTTGGACGCTCTGCAGTACCAAGTACAGCGACGCCCGTCCAAACGAAAATTTCTGCTCTAAATCTGCTCGCCAAAAATCCGCTTTTCAGACTTAACTTTTATCAGGCATAATCGCAAACAAAAAGGAGATGTAGAGTGTTGCTCTATATCTCCCTTTTGTTTTGTTGTGAGTATTTGCAAAGTAACACTCATCCGCCATGCGTTTTACTTCTATTTGCTGTTTGCATTTAGTCGTTACGCGTAACGGTGAGGGTGGCTTCTGTGAGTCCTTCGGCTTTGGCAGAGAGTGTGAAGCTGCCGTTTGAGGGGAGCTTTGCAAAAAGTCTGGCTCTGCCAAAGAAGGTACTTCGCTTCCATTCGGCAGGCAAGGTTTTGCCTACGTATACGCCGCCGAAGATGCCGAATTGCTGGGTGTTTTTGCCGCTCATTCTGACAGTCAGGCGGTTTTTGCCTTCTTTGAAGCAGCAGGGGAAGCGGTAGGGGGTATTCTGTTGCATAGTGGTTTGAAAATAGAAGCCCTCAGGAAAGCTTTCGCCGATGATCTCGCCGTTCAGAGAAATCTCAAAGCTGCCAAACAGGCGTGTAAACTCCACAAATTCCCATTCAGCAGCATTCTCAATTTCTGCCTCGTAGGTGGCGTAAAGGGTCTTTTCTCCTTCGGTGGAAAACTGCCACTTCAGACGGTAACGGTCGCGATAAGGGGGCAACGTGTCCTCAAAAACCGAGCTTTTGAACACAGAATCGGCTCCTGTGCCCACAAAAACACGGGAGGTGTCGTCTAGGGCGGGAGGCGTAAATGGGGTGGTCATGCCCTCTTCTGTAACGGTAAGATCCGTCAGCGGATAAAGGACGGTTTCTCCCAGGTATTGATCTTTTTCTGTGGAGGCGGGGTCGCCGTTGCCTACCCCAAGAATCTGTCCTTCCCCCAAAATGTCAAAGGAAATGGGGCGGTCGGCTCTGCGGCAAATGTTGCCCTGTCCGTCAACAATGGCTACGTCGAAAATGCCGATTTCCCCCTCCTGCCTCATGGAAAGGGAAAGCGCGCTTGGCTCGCTCGGGGTATCAATATGGGTGCGGTATTCTACCCCTTGCCGAATGCCTACGGCTTCCAGCCGCCCGGGCGTAAAAGCAACTCTGAACAAAGCGCTGTCGAGCTTTTCTAACGTTTTTTGACCTATGATTTCGCCGTTCAGATACAGAGTGATCTCCTCGCAGTTGGAATACACGCCGATCTTCACGGTTTGGCCTGCCTCAAAATCCCAATGGGGCAGAATTTCCAGAATTGGCTGCTCAAGCCAGCAGGAGCGGTAATAGTGGTAGGTGTTTTTGGGAATCCCCACCAGATCCAGCGCGCCGAAGCTGGAGGACAGGTTGCGGTCGGTGAAGGGGGCGGGCTCGCCGTAGTAGTCTATGCCCGTCCAAAGGAAGCCGCCTGCGAGAAAGTCTCGCTCCTCATAAAACTTTACCCACCCCTCGGCTGTGGATCCGCCCATGGCGGTATTGTCGCCTACAGAGGAAAGCAGACCTTTTTCGTATTGGTCATAGCCTGTATCGCGGGAGAAAAAGTGAGAGCCCTCTTCTGTGCCAAGCATAGGCGTGTCGGGATGCTCGCGGTGGTAGCGGTCTGCGTTGTAGCCGGGCAGGTGCCGGAAGCTCTTATCGTGGGTCAGCCGTTCCAGATTGCGGATGTAGTTAAAGCCGCGAACGTCCATGGCCGCGCTGATGCCCGTGTCTACTGCGCCGTTATTGGCGCCGTAGGTAACAGGTCTTGTGCTGTCCAGCTTTTTCAGATGGCAGTAGGCCGTGCGTGCCATTTTCTCGCCTGCATCGGAGGACTGTATGTAGTTGACGAATTCCTCGTTACCCAGCGACCACATAAAAACAGAGGGGTGGTTGCGGTGGGCAAGCACCATGGCTTGCATTTGCTCCAGGGCTTCGGGGGAGGAGCCAAACAGTCGCACCTCGTCAATGACCAGCACACCCAGTCTGTCGCAGGCATCTAAAATATCTTCTGATGCAGGATGATGGGAGGCGCGGTAGGCGTTCATGCCCATCTCTTTGAGCAGCTTGATTTTATAGACGGCAATATCCTTGGGAACAGCCACACCAAAGCCGCCAAAGTCCTGGTGCATACAGGCGCCGCGGAGCTTCAGGTGCTTGCCGTTGAGGAAAAAGCCCTTGTCAGCGTCAAAGTGAAATTCTCTGATACCAAAGCAAATTTCCTCTTTTTCTTCAAAACCCCCCTCTGAAATTTCCAATTCCGCCACATAGAGATAGGGATTTTCCACATCCCACAGTCGGGGAGAGGAAATTTGCAAGGCAAAGCTGCAGTCGGCTTTGCCAAGGGCGGGGATAGACACGGTTGCTTGCTCTTTTGCCACCACTTTTCCGTTTCCGTCTTTTATACGGCATTCCAGGGTAACGGTTTGCTCTGCTTCCTCTAAAGCGCTGCAGAGCGCCGTTGCAATTTTGACCTCGCCCGACGGCTTGCTTTGCACAAAGGTGGTGTGGTGCGGAATATAGATTTGGTCTTTTACATGCAGATGAACGGGTCGGTAGATTCCCGCGCCCTCATACCACCAGCCCTCGGGCTGAGAGGCGTCTACCCTGAGTGCGATCACATTGTCTTCTCCAAAACGCACCTGGTCGGTGATATCAAAGACGGCAGGGGTATAACCGCTTTCGTGTCTGGTCATGTAAATGCCGTTGATAAAAAGGGAATAATCTCTGAATACGCCTTCAAATTCCAAAAAAAAGCGTTTGCCGCTGAGCTCGCCGTCTAATCTGAAATGCTTACGATACCACCCCACCGGATAGGTTTCCAGCTTGTGCCGTCCGTCGGGAGAGGCAGTGATAGACATATAGGGGCTGATGGGTCTTCCGCCCTTTTCCGTGTTGGTCAAGGGGCTTGGATCAAGCTCCATGCCCCAATCGTGGGGCAGGGATACCTCTCGCATGAGCCCCTCGTGATACCGAAGCCCCGCAGGGCCTGTTGCGCCGCCGCATTTGCGAAAGCCAAAGGAAGGAAAGCAATCGCAGTCCTTTTCTAATATAAACTTCCATCCAAGTGAAAAATCCTGGTATTGCATGGAATACTTTTCCTTTCAAAAAAAGCTGTAGTGGCTGTTTTTTTACGGTTTCATTATAGCACAGGGGAAAGTCCTTTGCAATACTTTTCCGCCTTGTTTTGGATTTAGCCCTTGACCTTTTTGCGCGGGTGTGTTATACTTAAACTGTATAATTATCTTTACTGAAGGAAAACAGCATGAAGCGTATGTGGATCTGGCTGGTTTCGGTTATGGTACTGGTTGGTTTGGTGCTGGGGCTGACCTTTGGCCTGCGGCAAATGAAAGACCGACAAAATGAGACCACCGCCCATGAGGGCGGCGAAGGTGAGACCGAAATCGACTGGTTTAACTAAACCCTTTTGAAAGGAAGAAAAAGATGAAACGCCTTGACGGTTTTGTGACGAGAGAAATTGGCGGAAAGCTGGTGGCTGTGGCTGTGGGTGAGCGCACCAAGACCTTTAACGGTATGATTACTTTGAACGGCACGGCCGCTCTGCTTTGGGATGCGCTGGAAAAGGACCGGACAGAGGACAGTCTGGTGGAAGCCCTGATGGAAAAGTTTGAGGTTTCCGAAGAAAAAGCCCGCAGAGACGTGAAAAGCTTTTTGGAAAAACTGGAAAAAGCGGGGTTGCTCCTGTGACGGCGGAAGGCGAAAAAAAGAAAGCCTGTATCAGAAAGCAGGGGGTATACGTGTCCACGCCCTTGGGAGACAGCATGAAGCCCATGCTTTTGGGTATGCGGGATTCCGTGGCGGTGGAAGCGTTGACCCGACCCGTTCGTCGGGGGGACGTGTTGCTCTATGAAACTGCCGACGGCAGGCATTTGCTCCACCGTGTGGTGGGATTTTCCAAAGAAGGGTATCTGATGCGGGGAGACAACTGCTACACTCCTGAGCCTCCGCTGTCGGAGGGGCAGATCATTGGCATTCTCACGCAGTTTTGGAGGAAGGGAAAGCCTGTGGACGTCAGTACAAGCGTGGCGTACCGTCTCTATGTGGGCTTCTGGCGCTTTAGTTACCCTCTTCGTTGGCTCTTTTTCCGTGTGAAAAACGGCTTTGCGCGGACGGCGGCATAAACCGTATTTTCTCGCCTCTGTTGCGAGAAAAAACAAATCAAAAAGGAAATATCATGAAAAAATTCTTGCTCTTTATGGCTGGCTTTTTGGCCGGCATTTGCTATATTTGTTTGGCGTACGGCGGCGCGTTTTTGCTTTCCGCTTGGTTTGCTTCCCATATTTTTTCGGGGAACAGATCACTTGTGCTTTTGCTTTCGCTGTCTATTTTAGCGGTGGTGGGATTTTACCTTCTCTCTCCCCTCTTTTCCAAAAAGCTTTGCTGTGGGAAATACGCCTTCCCCATTGGCGCTTTTCTTGCAGGCGACTTTGTGTTGCTTGCCATTCCCCTGTTCAAGGTATTGGAGCCTAAACGCCTGGTTGAAATTGCAGACGGAAGCAAAGAGCTGGCGCAAAACTACGCCTATCTCATTATGGTGCTGATCGTAGGCATTACCTGCCTTGTCATCTCCTTTTTGGTGACGGTTTTGTTTGCCCAATTCCGCCGTTTCAGAGATATGTCCATGCAACTGGAAGCGCAGAATGTGCAGCTTCGCGCCGCTATGGAAGCACAGCAAGCAGAGATACAGGCATCTGCCCCCACTTCATCCCAAGAAACAAGAGAGGAATAAAATATGGGAAAACAGCAGGGAATCCGCATTTTGCACTGCGGAGACGTATATTTAGGACGCCCTTTTTCCACCTTGGCAGCCAAGTCCAGCGAGCGAAGACGCAGCGAGATCAAGCAAACCTTCAAGGACCTGCTCCACTACGTGGAGGAAGAGCAGATTCACATCGTATTGCTTTCCGGCAACCTTTTTGACTTTGATTTTGTCAACTATGAGACGGTGGCATGGGTCATGCGGGAAATGGAAAAAATGTCCTCTACCCGCTTTATGATTGCCCCTGGCATGGCAGACAGACTGGACGGTCAGTCCTTTTACGAAGTGTGTCACTTGCCCAAAAACGTTCACGTTTTTTCTGCGAAAGCGGAATGTGTAGAGTTACCCAAATGGCGCATCACAGTATTTGGCTGGGGGCTTGCCGCAGAGCAGGAAGACCGTTGCCCCTTATCCAAGCTGTCTGCGCTGCATATAGAAAACACTCTTTTGGTGTGTGGCTGTGTCAGTCCTCTGGGGCAGGCGGGCGTGCGTGTCAGTCCCGAGGAAATCTCTTCCAGCGGCGCCGTATACGTGGGTCTTTCCAACGGGGAAGGTTTTTCGGGATTTGCACAAACGGGTGAAACCGTTGCGGCAAACAGCGGTTGGTTGGAATCCAGCAGTTTTTCTCATGAGGGCTTTGGCGGCGCCAACCTGCTGACTCTGATGCGGGAGGGAGAATACGAAATTCCCACCGAACAAGAAAGCGAGCCCGAAGAGTTGGCCCCTGCAGAGCAGATGACCTACTTTGAAACTGCCGAAGAAACACCCGAAGAAAGCAACCAAAATCAGGAAGAAGAGCAAAAACCCCGTATGGAATTTGACATTTCGGAGGGCAAACTGATTGCGGAACGGTTGCTTTTTGGCGGCAGACAGTATATTACCGAAACCATTGATATCAGCGATTTTTCCAGCGTGGAGCAGGTGGAAGAAGCCCTTTGCGCTTTGGTGAGAGAAAAAGGCTACGGCGCGGAAACCTCTCTTTGCGTGGTGCTTGTGGGGCATACCGCTCCCGAATTTATCCCTCCCCGTCTCCGTGACCATACCGCCCACGGCCTGGCAGAATTGCTGTCTGTGGATAAATCCGTGCCCGATAGAGACGATGAGGAATACCTCAAAGATATGTCCGTTCGCGGGGAGCTGATGCGCGCTATGATGCCCTCCATTCTGAATGGCGACGAAAAAAGCAAAGAAAATGCCATAAAAGCGTTAAGAATTGCTTTTTTGGCACTTGACAATGACGGCTCTTATCATATATAATAAATAGAGCAACCTATATTTTCCTAAAAAAATAGATATGTGTGTCAACACGGAGGAAAAATTATGAAAAGAAGAAGCATCGCGGGCGTTTTGTTTTTGTCCTTTATTCTCAATATCATCTACTGCGTGCTGATTGCAGGCATCGTCCTTCTGCAAAAGGACCTGAAGCTGGCGCAGGGCGCAAGCGCAGAGGTGGCTGAAAAGTTCAGCTTTCCTACCATGTACGTCATCTTTGCCATTCTCTCCATTCTCATGCAACTGGTCATGGTGATGTCCTTTTCCAACAGCATGCGTTTCTCTTATCCCACCATCTGGATTGAAGGCACGGGCTGTATTATGTTTGGCGGTGGCTTCCGCGTACTGTTCCATTACATTCCTGCCATGGAAGCCAGATTTTCTCAGTTTGGCGGTACCGCGGCACTGGAGAGCCGCGAAATGATCAACCAGATGATCCAAAATCTGGATTGGCTCTTCGCATTGGCATCTGCTTGCTTCCTTGTGGGCGCAGGCATGACCATCTGCTTTAAGAAATTCGTCCGTTATTTTGTAAAAACAAGAGACTGATGTACAAAAAAAGCCGTCGCACTGCGACGGCTTTTTTTCTTCCATTTTCGCTGAAGCGAAAATGGATTTCATCGCGAAGCGATTTCATCCTGCGAAGCAGGATTTCATCTGCCGCAGGCAGATTTCATTTACACTTTGTTTTTTCTTTTGACAAAGAAAAAACAGGAAACGTACGTCTGCAAGACAGCATGATGGCCGTAGGGACGTTCTGCGAACGCCCGCGGGCGAACACAGTTCGCCCCACCCACAAATGCTAGCGGTAGGCGTCTCCGTTCTCCCTGCGGAGAACAGAGAGTGAAATCCTGCTTCGCAGGATGAAATCCCGCAAACGGGATGAAATCTACCAAAGGTAGATGAAATCCATTTCCGCATTGGCGGAAATGGGAGGTTGGGGCTTGACGGGCGAACGCGCCAAGAGA
>JAZOBX010000070.1:0-2868 GCA_045596205.1 Eubacteriales bacterium
GCTTCTTGCAGCAAACGAAGCCTATGCCGAAATTTACTATTCCCAAACCGACAGAAAGGAGGCGTAACCGTGGCAAGAAACTTAGAACAACTGCAAAAGCAGTATAACCTCGTGTCTCACGGTCAATCTCTCCGTGGCAGAGGTCCTCGCGGTCCCCGTCATACAGGCGGTGGGAAACCCAAAAACATGAAGGCCACCGTCAAACGTCTGCTTTCCTACGTGGGGCAATATAAACTCCGCTTGGTTTTTGTCTTTCTCTGTATGCTACTCACCAGCGTAGCTTCTCTTTGCGGTGGGTATCTTACCGTGCCCATCGTCAACCGTATCACCCTTGCGGTCAAACCCGATGCCCAGCTGTCTCCCAGCCCTATGGCGGCAATGGCAGACCGTATCATCGGCTCTTTTATGGACACTCCCTTCGTCCAGTCTCTCATTGCAAACAACACCTTCATTGAAGTCAGCGCCTACGTGCTGGTTGCACTTGTGATTTTAGGCTCGGTATACGCCATTTCTTCGCTAGGCAGTTATCTACAAGGCAGACTTATGCTGTCCGTATCTCAAAACGCAATCCAGAATATTCGTGACGATCTCTTTAAAAAATTGCAACGCCTTCCCGTCAAATACTTTGACTCTCACCCCACAGGGGAGATCATGAGCCGTTTTACCAACGACGTAGACAACATTGACGTCATGCTCAATAACTCCCTCACTTCCATTGTCAGCGGTGTCATCAGCCTTGTGGGTACCTTTGTTTTCATGTGTACCACCAATATCTGGCTCACCCTGATTACCGTTTTGTTTGTCCCACTTTTGGTCTTTGCCGCAGGGTATATCGGCAAACACTCCTCTAAATACTACGTGGCACAGCAAGCCGCTATCGGCGCAGTCAACGGCTACATAGAAGAAACCATCAGCGGGCAAAAGGTGATTAAAGTCTTTAACCATGAAGACGAATGCGAAGACGAAATGAGCCTGCTCAACGAAGACCTGCGCCAAAAACAGCAAAATGCACAGTTCTGGGGCGGTGTCACAGGTCCGATCATGCACAATATCAGCCTCATTTGCTACGCCGTCACCCTTGGTGTGGGCGGTGTACTGATGTGTGTAGCAGGCTTTACCCCCGGGGAGCTGACCGCCTTTGCCCACTATCCCAAGCAGTTCTCCATGCCCATCAACCAACTGTCCATGCAGGTTTCCACTCTACTTGCCGCTTTGGCAGGCGCAGAAAACGTTTTCCGCGTGATGGACGAAGCCCCCGAACCCGAAAACCTGCCCAATGCCAAAACAGACGGTATTTTGGGCCACGTGGAGCTGCATGACGTGAGTTTCGGCTACGTGCCCGACAAAACCGTTCTTAAACACATTAGCCTTTATGCCAAACCCGGGCAGAAAATCGCCTTTGTTGGCTCAACGGGGGCAGGGAAAACCACCGTCACCAATCTGCTCAACCGTTTCTACGATATTGAAGAGGGCGAGATTCTCATCGACGGCCTGCCCATCAAAGCCTACGATAAAGAGTATCTGCGCCGTAATATTGCCATGGTGCTCCAGGATACCCATCTCTTTACAGGCACCGTAATGGAAAATATCCGCTACGGCAGAATGGATGCCACCGACGAGGAAGTCATTGCCGCCGCCAAAACCGCCAGCGCACACAGCTTTATCATGCGTCTGGAAAACGGCTATGAAACCTTGCTGGAAGGCGACGGCTCAAACTTGTCCCAAGGGCAGAGACAACTGCTCAACATTGCCCGTGCCGCCCTGTCCAAGGCTCCCATTCTGGTGCTTGACGAAGCCACTTCTTCCGTTGACACCAGAACTGAACGCCACATTGAACACGGCATGGATCGCCTCATGAAAAACAGAACCACCTTCGTTATCGCCCACCGCCTCTCCACCGTCCGTAATGCCAACGCCATTATGGTGCTGGAAAGAGGGGAGATCATTGAACGCGGCTCTCACGACGACCTCCTTGCCATGAAAGGCAGATACTACGAGCTCTATACGGGCCTCAAAGAACTGGACTAATCCTTCTTTTCACAAATATCATGAAATGAAAATGCCCGAAGCACTATTGTTGCTTCGGGCAATATTTATGTAAAAAATCGGGAATATGCAAATAATTGTTTGCAAATAATGGAATTTATCCTTCTTTTGCCTCCGAAAACTCATGCTCCTTCACAAAGTTCAAAAATGCGCGCAGGGCGTTGGAGATCCATTTATTTTTGTGGTAAATCAGTTGCTTCCAAACGGACGTGCTGAAGTCAGACACTTCAATATACGCCAGCTTTCCTTCTTTTACCTTTTGCGCGGTGGTGTATTCGGGCAAATAAGACACCGCGTTTGTCTCCTCCAGCAAGGTCAGAATAATATCCGTTCTCCCCACCTCCAAAATAGGTGTGATCTCCATGGATCGCCTTGCAAGCTCTCTGTCAAAGCCCGTTCGATAGCCCACGTTCTTTTCCGTGAGAATAAAAGGTTCTCTCAGAAGATCCTCTATCTTCATTTTTTTGCCTGCAAGAGGAGAATTTGCGTTAACGGTAAAATGCATTTTTACCAGTTCTTCCTCAAAAATCACATAGTCTTGGCGGTAATTATGGCTATCCAGCGTAATCACCGCATCCGCCTCATTTCTGTCCAGCATCACCATCATAGCGTTGGTGTCCGCATTGGTAAACTTCAGTTCAATTTTTGGATAGGTCTGCCGAAATAACAGGTAATTATTGAGCAGCATATCCTCGCATACCGAGTCGGGTGCAACAAAGTGGATTCTTCCCTGTATTTCATCTGCTGTATGAATGGATTCCATAAATTCGTCTGTCAGCGTAGTGAAGTCGGATCGTAGCCATGTCGTTCTGTGTGCCAAGG
>JAZOBX010000071.1:0-2971 GCA_045596205.1 Eubacteriales bacterium
TTATCTTCAATTTGCATCACCTTGATTTTTGTAAGACCGTCAACGATACAAGCTACGGTCTCGCCAAAAGCATCACGTATGCCTTCCAGACTGATTTTATCAGGACAGTCTTCTACAGTATCGTGCAACAATGCGGAACAAATGGAGTCGGTATCAAGCCCCAAATCTGCAACGATAGTGGCAACGGCAATAGGATGGGAGATATAGGGATCTCCGCTTTTCCGAAATTGGCCTTTATGCAATTCATCCGCATAGCGAAAGGCTTTTTTAATTTTCTCAAAATCGTATTTTTTACCAGAGTTTTTCAGGGTTTCCAGTAATTTCTCAATCGGTGTATACATATTTTTAACTCTGTTGAGAACGTAACCTCTTCAAAATATTAGATTTTTCCAGGTCAACCTTCTCATCCTTATAGTGGATTTGGAAACGGTAGGTTTCGGCTTCGGTCTCTTCAATGCCGAGCACGTTCATTTCTTGTAAAATTTTAATGATAAATTTCAGTTTGATATAGTTCATGTTATTGCCGTAATGCTTGAGTAGACCGTGAAGAATGGTGCGCAAATCGGCATTCTCGATACCGCTTCTTGCATTCTGACGGAAAAAGCAGTACACGTCGGCAAAGTCTCTTCTTGTGGGAACGATATCCTCTTCAACTGTGAAATGCGCTCCCGCCAGAATATCCGTATAGCGGTCACGCAATTGTTGCTCTGCGGCGTTCTGATGAGAGGATATGCGAATATCCCGCACGATCATCTGCACGGATTTACGGCCGTTGAATTCGTTGATATCCATAGAAAACAGAATATCTGCTCTGTCCCCTTCACCAACGCCGAGGGATTCGGGAGAAGTAGAAAAACACATAGCTGTCAGCGAAGAACGACTGTTCCCCACTACCAGTTTGGTATGTTTGCCGCCCGTAATCGGATTGGCTTCTTTTACCAAAACATCGGACACCACAAATACAGGAGCGGTATTGCCCGTACCAAAGGGTTCAAGGCGTTGCAAATCCTGGACAAGTTTCATGGAAATATCTTCAAAACGGATTTCTCCGTCGGCTTCTACGATGTTTTCAATGGGTTGCTCGGCAAAGGTTTTTCTGGCATAGTCGCACAAGGCTTCTTTCAGCGCTTTGACGTCACAACGTTTGATGCTGAGACCTGCAGCAAGTTCGTGACCGCCGAATTTTGGCAAAAGATGACTGCAGGTGCAAAGGGCTTCAACGAGATTAATGCCTTTTACACTTCGACCTGAACCTTTACCCATATCCTCCTGCCCCATCACGTCGGATTCGCAACAGTCAAAGGAAATCAGCATACAGGGGAGTCCGTATTTTTCGGTAATACGGGAGGCTACTATCCCAATCACACCGTGGTGCCAGCGATCCGAAGAAAGCACAATAAAGGGATTGTTGGCAACGTCGTATTCTCTGTCGATAATCTCAAATGCTTCTTCGGTAATGCGGTTTTCTTCCGCCTGACGCTCTCTGTTGGCATCGCAAAGCAATTCAGCCAAATGGTTCGCATAGTCTTCCCTATCCGTCAGAAACAGTTCAACGGCAAGAGAGGCAGTTTTAATTCTGCCAGCGGCGTTGATACGCGGCGCGATAGTGTACCCGATATAACCCGTGTTGATTTTGGGCAAGCGCGACACATTCGTTCGCACGTTTTCGCCAGATTTTCTATCATAGCGGTAAGTTGATGCCTGAATCAACGAGCGGAGACCAAGCCTCGGACTTTCCGCAATGCGTTTCAAGCCGTACGCGACAATCAATCTGTTTTCATCGATGATAGGCATAACGTCAGCAATGGTGCCGATTGCCACCAAATCACCGTAGTAATAGCAAAGTTCACCAACGCATTTGGAAAGATGCTTGCCTGTTGTTTCCCGCTCAATGGCACAAATCAGTTTGAACACAACGCCTACACCCGCCAGTTCCTTGAAGGGGTATTCACAGTCCAGACGGCAAGGGTTAACAACTGCGCAGGCTTGAGGAATGTCGGCGTGGCATTCGTGGTGATCTGTGACCACGAAATCAACACCCACTGTTTTAGCATATTCCACTTCAGCGCCCGCAGTAATACCGGTATCAACAGTAATAATCAGCTTTGTTCCCTCTTTTTTAAAGCGGTCAATGGCTTCTTTAGAGACGCCGTGTCCTTCGCCACTGCGGTTGGGAATGTAGTAAAGAACGTCTGCGCCTTTGGACTTCAAATACAGATAAGCGGTACAAACGGAGGTGACACCGTCCACGTCGTAGTCACCAAAAATCAAGATTCTTTCACCTTGACGAATCGCGCGCTGAATTCTCTCAACAGCCTTATCCATATCCTTCATGGACAGGGGATCCCACAGGCGCTCTGTTTCCATTGTCAGGAACTGCTTCGCTCTTTCCAAAGTCTTGTAGCCTCTCTGACAGAGCAATTCCGCTACGATGGGGTGGATACCCAGCTCTTGGCTGATATCCAAAACAGCAGACGCAGTGTCAGTGTCTGCATGACGAATCACCCACTTTTTAGCAGGTGAATCTTTTCCTATTCTTGACATATTTTTACCTATGAAGACTCGTCTCTTCCATGCACAAAGTGAGGACTGCCCTTTTGGGGGCACTCCACAGTCATCTCCTTATTTCATTGTTGAAAGCAAAAGAAATGTATACTTTGTAGGCAAAGAAGCGATGTTTCTTCTCTTCCTAATTAATTAACAATTGACTCGAGGGGCCTGTTGCAACGGGTAATGCTACCCGTTGCAACCCAAGAATGAGCGCGACGCTATGCTTGTCGCAAAGCATTTAATGTAGGGGACGGTATTTTTCTATAATGGACGAAGCGCATCTCAGACCGTCTGCGGCGGCACTCGTAATACCACCGGCATAGCCCGCACCTTCGCCACAGGGATATACGGTTGAAAAACCGATAGCGGATTTATCGTCTGTTCGCATGATGCGAACAGGAGAAGATGTTCTGGTTTCGGG
>JAZOBX010000072.1:0-3474 GCA_045596205.1 Eubacteriales bacterium
GCCATAAAAGAGGCAAAGTCATGCTCACCGACCAGATAGGCAGCGGCTTTTTGCATGCGCTCTAAGGCGTTTTTGGGCATGGTGTAGGGATATTGCCATGCGCGACCGTAGGTGAGGGGATCGTGGACGGGTTCGTTTTTGAGGATATAGACGTACTGCTTTTTGAGTACGTCATGGCGGACGTGAAAAGTATCGGGGACCAGTATAGCTTCGGTGACCGCCAAGTCATAAGGTAAATATGGTGCAATGGCAAGCGGGAGACGCTCGGGGGGAATGCGATGGGCAGAGTCATCGGTGGTAATAACCACACGGCTGGCGATGGCATGGACACCGCTGTCTGTACGGCTACATCCCTGCACGGAGCAAGGCGTTCCAAACAGGGCTGTGGCGGCTTCTGTCAGCACTCCCTGTACGGTGCGAACGTTTGGCTGCACCTGAAATCCGCAAAAATGGTCGCCAAGATAACTGATGGTGGCTAAATATCGCATTATATCACCTGCCCTATGGGTAAGAATCGGTTTGCCACAATCACCGCGGCAAGCACGGCACAGAGACCGAGGAACAGTACTGCATCACGGAAACCAAAGCGCAGCACGTGATACTTGGTACGTCCGTCTCCGCCGTGATAACAGCGGCATTCCATAGCGGTGGCAAGGTCCATGGCGTGTTGGAAGGATGCCACGAACAAAGGAATCAGCACAGGCAAAAGCGCTTTTGCGCGGCGCATAAGTCCTCCGCTGGAGAAATCCGCACCTCTTGCCTTTTGCGCCTTCATGATTTTTTGGGTTTCTTCAATGAGAGTAGGGATAAAGCGCAGGGCAATGGTCATCATCATGGCAAACTCATGGACGGGCAATCTGACGGCTTTCAGTGGGGATAAAAGAGACTCCAGACCGTCGGTGAGCTGGATGGGTGAGGTGGTATAGGTGAGCAGTAAGCTTGCGCCCGCTACCAGAAGTACCACGCGAATGGCCATCAGCAAACCGCGCCAAAGTCCTTCTTCATATACTTCAATGATGCCAAAAGACAGGAGAGGCTCTCCTGCGCCTTTTGTAAAGAACACGTTCAAAATGCCTGTGACAAGAAGGACGATCAAAAGAGGTTTTACACTTTTCCAAAGGAGTTTGAGACGAATTTGCCCCACAACCGAAAGCAAAAGCGTGATTGCAATCAGGAAAAGGTAGGTAAAGAGGTTTTTCGCGGTAAAAACCGTTGCCATATAAAGGATGGCGCCGATAATTTTGGTGCGGGGATCAGCCTTATGCAATAGCGAGGTGCCAGGGAAAAACTGACCGAGAGTGATATCAGAAATCATTTCCTGTCACCTCCTTTGAGGTAATCCAGCAAGGCCTTCTCTACACCGTCGACCGTCCACAAATTGCCGCTAAGAGGAATGCCGCTTTCTATCATTTGTCTGGCAATGAGAGAGATTTGGGGCACGTCAAGACTGTATTTGGAAAGCTCTTCAGCATCGGTGAAAATTTCTTCTACTGTGCCAGTTTTCACCACTTTGCCTTGGTACATGACCACTACGTCATCGCAGTATTTTGCCAAGTCTTCCATACTGTGGCTCACCAAAATGACGGTGGCACCTTTGGATTTATTATACTTGGAAATGCCATCAAAAACCGTTTTTCTGCCAATGGGGTCAAGACCTGCGGCAGGCTCGTCCAAGATGAGAATATCAGGCTCCATGGCAAGCACGCCTGCGATGGCTGTGCGCCGTTTTTCACCGCCCGAAATCTCAAAAGGAGATTTATCAAACAAAATGGGGTGAAGTCCAACGGTCATTGCCGCTTGAGTAGCGGCTTTTTTGGCGGCTTCTTCATTTTTGCCCATATTTTTGGGGCCATAGCAAATATCTCCCAAAACGGTTTCGTCAAAGAGCTGGTATTCTGGATATTGCATCACAAGGCCAATGGAAAAACGGCGTGCCTTTTGCTCGTCTATCCGTTTTTGCAGAGTGGCGTTCCATTTTTTGCGGAGAAACAGACGGTACATCCATTTGGGGAGCGTATGCCCCTGCTTTTTCATGTCTTCCAAGGCTTCTGCCGTGGGGTTGGTATACAGGCTTTCGCCGTCCAGAAGCACTTCGCCCTTGTCGGGCTTTTGAAGACCGCTGATAATTTCAAGGAGGGTGGATTTACCACTTCCCGTGTGGCCGATGATGCCCGTAATCTTGCCGGGGGCAAAGGAGACGGAGACGTTATGCAGAGCTTCTTTTTCAAAAGGAGTGCCTGCGCTATAAAGATAGCTGACACCTTTTACCGTAAGGCTTTTCATTCGTTATTCCCTCCTTTCACAAAGTGAAGCAGGGTCTCGATGGAGTCCTCGACTCTGAGGCACTTGCCTTCAACGGGATAGCCCAGTTTGCGCAGTCTTGCCACCAGTTCTGCCCCTTGGGGGACTTCAAGCCCCATGTCAAAAATCTGCTCCACGGAGGCAAACACTTCTTCGGGCGTGCCGTCCATTTTCAGCAGCCCATCGTCCAGCACCAGCACACGGTCAGCCAAAACGGCTTCATTCATATGGTGGGTGATGTGGAGAATGGCAATGCCTTCCTCACGGTGGAGACGGTCCATGGTGGCAAGAATATCTTTACGCCCTTTAGGGTCAAGCATGGCGGTAGATTCGTCAAAAATGATGCAAGAGGGCTTCATGGCAAGAACGCCTGCAATGGCAATTCTCTGCTTTTGACCGCCTGAAAGCTTATGGGGAGAATGGTTGGCGTAGGCAGTCATGCCTACGGTTTCAAGAGCCCAGCGGACTCTTTCCCCGATTTCTTCTCTGGAAAGACCCAGATTTTCAGGGCCAAACGCCACGTCTTCTTCCACCAAAGTGGCGACCAATTGGTTATCGGGATTCTGAAAAATCATGCCCACGTTTTTGCGGATTTTTAAAATATCAGCATCGCTCAGGGTGGCATTGGTGACAGAGATACCGTCGATGACAATTTCCCCTTTTGTGGGTTGTAAAATCAGATTCAGTAATTTTGCCAAGGTGGATTTTCCGCTGCCGTTGTGTCCAACGATCGCCACGTATTCTCCTTCGCAAAGGGTAAAGCTCACATTTTGGAGAACGTCTTCGGCAGAGGATTTTTCCTCTTCGCTTTCATAGGCGAATCCAACGTTTGTGAGACGGATGAGTTCTTTTTTCATGCTTTACTTATCAAACGAGACGCGCACAGAACTGCCGCAAGGCAAGGCAAGGCCTGTTTTCTTTACAGGCAAACCGAGTTCTTCTGCCTCGATTTTTCCATTGTATTTTGAGAGGATTCTATATGAGGTCATGTATTTCATGGTGGAGGCGGAAAGGCCTGTTGTGTAGGAATTGAGGAGGAAAAAGAGGGGTCTGTCGGAAAGAAGGTTCACGGCAAGACGAAGGAAGTTGTCAATGTTTTCTTCCAGCTTCCACACTTCTCCACCCGGTCCTCTGCCGTAAGAGGGAGGGTCCATGATGATGGCATCGTATTTA
>JAZOBX010000073.1:0-2714 GCA_045596205.1 Eubacteriales bacterium
AATTTGTAATAATACCACCCGCATAGCGGGTGGTATTATTATTCTTTGACACCAAAAAGAAAAAGTTGCATTTCCGCTTTTTTGGGTGTATAATAAAACCGTAAAAGCATTTCTTTTTATGAAATAAAGGAGAATCCCATGAAAAAAACAGCCATTCTCTTATGCCTCGTGCTGTCCCTTTGCCTTTGCAGCTGCACCGTAAACGTGCCCGTGGGCAACGGCACCACCGCGCAGGCCATCACCTATACCCTCTCCACCAATCCCGAAAAGGATTATACCGTTCCCCTTGGTGCAGAGCATATCGACTTTACCGAGTATTTTATCATCACTACCTCGGAGGGGGACGAGATCCGCGTCACCTCCTCTATGCTGGATCTGAGCCAAGTCAATACCGCCGTGGCAGGTAGCTTTGCCGTCACCCTCACCTACCGTGGGCAGGAATGCTCAGCCACCTTTACCGTTGTTGACGGCGGTAACGGCGGTAACGGCGGAAACGGTGGCAATGGCGGTGAAGGCGGAAACCCCGAAACCCCTCCTCAGCCCACCACCTACGAAAGCGTATTTGAAGACGAATTCCTTACCGTCCCCAGAGGTGCCGTTGCCTATACTGCATCGGGCAAGGCCAACAGCTTTGACAGCCTCCGCGGCGTGCAGTTCCTGCAAAGAGACGGCCAAGTCACCCTTACCTCCGCCCAAAGCTTTTCTGCCGTCAGTCACGTGACCGTAGTGGTATCCACCAACTGCGAAACGGGCATGAAGGTCAGCGTAAAGGTAGGGAATACCGACCTTTTTGCCGAAGGCAAAACTGCTGTGACGGTGGAAAAAGCCCAAACCTCCTCTACTCTCACCACCCTGACCTTTTCTTCCATTGCCCTGCTGTCTGGCGAAGTTTCCGTGACCCTCACCCCCACCGCCACCTCTAAATCCATGTATATCACCTCCATTAGCATTAACGGCAACGGCGGAAACGGCGGCAATGGCGGTCAAGGCGGGAACGCTAACCAAATGCCCGCCCAAGTCTATGATCCGAGCAACATGAATACCGACACACTTGGGGATCAAATGACAGAGATTGACGGCTATATCGGTTTTTCCTCTGAGGGTACATATTCCTGCCTGGTGGTGCCCGTACAATTCGCAGGAGACAATATCACCTCTGCCGACCTTGACAAGCTGAACAAAGCCTTCAACGGCACCGCCGCCGACACAGGCTGGGAAAGTGTCAGCAGCTACTACGAAAAATCCTCCTACGGCAAACTGCATATGTCCTTTGATATTCAGAACGTCTACACCGCCCCCAAAACCGCCTCCTACTATAATGGCTACTCCAAAACCGTTGACTTAGGATACGGCGAAACCAAAACCCAAACGGGTGCAGAGCTTTTGCTGCTCGAAGTCCTTTCCAAACTGGAAAAGGAAATGGACCTCACCCAATATGACTACAACGGCGACGGCTGTATCGACGGTATTTATCTGATCTACTCCGCCCCCGTGGATTACGAGGATGCCAACTCCATCTACTGGGCATACGTGGACTACTATATCGCAAGCGAAGAGGACAACCAAACCTTTGACGGCCTGGACGCCTACTACTATCTTTTCGCAGGCTTTGACTTCATGGACGAAGACGCAGATACCGCAAGCGGCTTTGAAAACATGGGTATTATCCCGGGTCTTAAAGTCAACGCCGCCACTTATATCCACGAAACAGGCCATATGCTGGGGCTGGACGATTACTACGATTACTATCCCGGAGAGGGAAGTGACGAAGGTGTTGGCGGCGCGGATATGATGGACTACACCGTAGGCGACCACAACCCCTACTCCAAGCTGATGATGGGCTGGATCACCCCCACTATCGTCACCTCCACCCAAACGGTCAATTTGTCTGCTTTTGCAGAGAGCGGCGAATGTATCCTCATTCCCCTTGATTTTAACCACTCCTATTTCTGCGAATACCTTCTGATTGACTTCTATACAGCCACCGAACTGAACCAACTCCACGCAGAGCAGGAAATCAGCTATCTGTGGGACGGCGCCCCCTACGGCGTCCGTATTTACCACGTGGTAGGCTGGATCAACAATCCCTATGCCGACGAATACGCCTCCGTGACCAACAACAATAACTCTGTTTCCGACATAGCTCTTTTGAAAGTTCTGGAAGCCGACGGCACCAACCGCTTTTCCGACAGCGACGGCTTCGCCATGGCAGACGACCTGTGGCAAGCAGGTGACCGCCTCAGCGAAGTGTTCCCCTTCTACACCCGCGCCGACGGCAAAACTCTGAATTTTGATATTGTCATCAATTCCACCAGCCAAAGCGGTGCCACCCTTACCGTCACGTTTCTGAATTGATCCTTTTCCCAAAAAGAGCCTATACCGCATCCGACACATTCATCCGACTTTAGGCAGACAACAAAATCATTTTAACTCTTAAAAAACTGAATGTTCAGCCGCACTTTCGGGGTGCGGCTGTTTTTAGTTTGACAACAATTGTATACCATAGCAGAGCAGATAGCGTGGATAAACCTTTGTTCTACCAAAAAGAGATAGTGTTTTGATTGAAAAAGTATCAAAAAAATGATATATTGTATTTGGCAGATAATTTAATTTTTGCTCTTGCATTTTCTGGCAAAGTATGGTATACTGTATTTGCTACACAAAACCGAATATATTTTAGGGAAATGTTTTTTTCTTTTTCTGAGGGATAACTA
>JAZOBX010000074.1:0-2665 GCA_045596205.1 Eubacteriales bacterium
CATAGATAATCCTCCGTTTGTGTTTTTAGTTTCGACTGGCAGGTCAATTCTAATTATATCACAAACGGAGGATTTTTTCTCATCGGTTAACCTCCAATGAACCACGCGACTATCGCGTGGTTTTCGTTATACAAAAAGGGGCTGTCGCAATAGATTTGCGACAGCCCTTTCAAAGTTAGCGTTTAAGGGAGCAATCAATCAAAGTAAACAGGCTTGCCAATGATGGAAGAGGCGTAGATGGCTTCCAGAATTTCAGATACCACAGCGGCTTGCTCGGGCAAAACGATGGGGTCTCTGTCTTCAATGACAGACTGGATCCAGTCGGCGGCTTCCACCACGGGGGCAGAGGCATTGCTGCCTGCATAGAACGCCACACCGCCTGCGGAGCAGTCCACCTCTGTGATGACGGGCCTGTTATACTGAATTTTATTCAGCTTCAGTTGGTTGTTGATCAGCGAAAGCCCGCCGTGGCTACCGCAAAGACGGCAGCTGCCTTCTTCAATGGGTTGATCAGTGTTCAATGCCCAGCTGGTTTCCAGCAGAATGGTGGCGCCGTTTTTCATGACGATCATGGCGCAGGCGGCTTCCTCCAGAGGGGTTTCGCTGACGCCGTTGTCGCCCCAGATGTTCCCTGCTTCGGGATGGTCCAAGGCTTTATGGGTTTTGCCCACCACCATGGCAGGCTCGTAGTTGTTCATCAGATAAAGGGTCAGGTCAAGAGAGTGGGTGGCAATGTCAATGATAGGGCCACCGCCTTGGGCCTCCGCATCCAGAAATACGCCCCAGTTCGGCGTGCCTCTGCGGCGGATGGCGTAGCAGTTGGCGTAATAAATGTCGCCCAGCTCACCGTTTTCAATCATTTGCTTGGCAATGATGGCTTGCTGTTTTTTGCGGTGCTGATAGCCCACAGACAGTTTTTTGCCTGTTTCTTTGGCGGCTTTGACCATGCGGTAAGCGTCTGCCGCGGTCTTTGCCATGGGCTTTTCACACATGACGTGTTTGCCTGCATAGAGCGCATCAATAGACATTTGTGCGTGTTCGCGGTTGGGGGTCAGCACGTGGACCACCTCAATTTCGGGGTCTGCCAAAAGTTCCTTATAGTCGGTATAAACCTTGGCATCGGGTGTGCCGTATTCGCGGGCGGCTTTCTCCGCTCTTTCAACAATCAAGTCGCAGAACGCCACCATTTGTACGTTGGGGAGTGCCTTGAGGGAGGGCATATGCTTGCCGTTGGCAATACCGCCGCAACCAATAATACCTACTTTTACGGTTCTTTCCATGTGTATGCTCCTTTTCAGTTTTTTGTATGTTGACGCAAAAATTCTTCCACTTGTTCTCTTGTGTGGAGCGAGGGAATCGCCCCTTTCACGCCCACCGTCAGCGCGCCCATTCCGTTTGCCAGGCGCACCGCTTCTTTGATGGTTTTTCCTTCGGTGAGAGCCACAGCCAGCGCGCCGCAAAAGCTGTCTCCCGCCGCCACGGTATCCACCGCTTTGGCCGAAAAACCGTCAATAAAGGTCACGCCTTCTCCGTTGGCAATCATAGCGCCCCGACTGCCCAAAGTGGCAACCACGGTTTGGACACCGCGCCGCAGCAGCTCTTTTGCCGCCGCTTCCACCTGACCGTCGCTTTCCGTGGGCATTCCTGCAAGAAATGCCAGCTCGGTTTCGTTGGGCACCAGATAGTCTACCATACCTAAAACTTCCCATGACAGCTTTGCGGCAGGGGCGGGATTCAGCAGGACCTTCACGCCGTAGGCGTTGGCGCGACGGATGATTTCCTCGGTCATGTCCGGCCGCAGTTCCAGTTGCAATACCACCATTTTTGCGGCTTTGAGCATAAAGTCTACTTTGTCCAGTTCTGCCATACCAAAAGCATGGTTGGCAGAGGGGATGACGGAAATCTGGTTTTCCCCTTCCCCGTTGATCTGAATAAACGCCATGCCCGTAGGCAGGTCGGAAGGAAAGATCGTGTCATCCTTGATCCCCTCTCCCACAAACAGTCGGCGAAGGGTGTCGCCGTTGCCGTCATTTCCCACCATGCCACACATGGCAACGTCCCCGCCGAAGCGCTTCGCCGCCACGCATTGGTTGGCGCCCTTGCCACCGGGATAGAAGGCAACGCTCTTGCCTGTGACAGTTTGCCCGGGGCGTGGAAAATGCTCCACCTCCACCACGGCATCCATATTCACAGAGCCAATGACCAGAATACTTGCCATTATGTTTCTCCTTTTCGCCATCCAAAATCAGGCTTTTTTAGGATAACCCCTATATAAATGTACGATATTGATATCCTCATCCATGTCCAGCCCATGAGAGCCACAGCCGCCGTCAATGTCGTGGCAACCGTGGTCCATGGCAAAGCCCAGCAGGGTATTATGGCCTTGCCAATGGGCTTGTATCATTTCCGCAAACATACCAAAGGTGCGGGCGTTGGTGCGAAGCCCTGCCAGGGCTTCCACACTCTCCGTTCCCGTTTTGTGCATTTTCGCATCGTAGTTGCCGTTGTAGACGGCAATACAATCATGCTCGTCCCGAAGGATCAGCTCCGCCGCCTTGGCGTTGATCTCTTCAATGGTGGGATAAATGAAATAGTCCATTTCAAGTCGGATCGTAGCCATGTCGTTCTGTGAGCCAAGGAGTTGGCTAAGACATTTGTCTTCCTA
>JAZOBX010000075.1:0-2545 GCA_045596205.1 Eubacteriales bacterium
TGCTACAGCAGTATCCATGCTTTCGCATTGCAGAAACCCCAACGGAAAATGAGCTTGAAGCGTTGGTGGACCAAATCGGGAGACATATTGTGGAAAAGCAATAAAAGGAGGCTGTCGCAAAATGTGACAGCACGCTTGTTTTTTCTGTTGATTAGTCGCGGGAGAGATTGCCACTTTGCCAATTTCATCAAACGACAGCGGATTTGTGAGGGTTGAGGGGGAAAATATGTAAATAAAGGGTAAACTTGGCAGAAAAAGACTTGACCGTGGCGGGGGGCGGCGATTACAATAAAAGAAAAAAGCATTGCCACGCGAAAAGCGAGGGCAAGAGGAAGGGAGCATTGACATGAAAAAGAGAGTTTTGCTTTGCATGGTTTTGGTGATGTGTATGCTGGCAATGACTGCCTGCAGACCTTCCAGAAGATACCTTAGCTTAAAAGATGCAGGACTGCTCCCCACCGAAGAAGATTTTCCAAACACGAGATGGGTATGCCAAGAAATAGATTTGTATCTCCATATTATGGAGTATGGAGAAATTGCGGGAGAATGCAGGTTTGGTGACAAGACTTTTCCCGTTTTGGGTGGTTTCAAGTTTGGTAGCATGTCCTTTAGCGCCTATTCCTATGAAAAGGCTACTCTGACGGAAGAAGGCTTTTTGGACTGGCACAGCCAAGAGTACATAGGCGGTGCGAGAGGCTTCTATATATTTGATGACGGGATGTTTCAACTCACTGAGGTGGAGCATGATTTTGGTGACGACATTGTGATTCCCACAGCTCTGACCTTCGTGCCCGACGGGAAGATTGCTCAAACGCCCGATACACGCTGGTATGCGCAGGAAATTGATCTGTATATGGATTCGTTTTCGGACACCGAAAATTATTTCAAAGGTGTGTTGACCGACGCGGGAACCGCCTGCAGTTTTGAAGCGTTTTTGTATTCGGAAGACAACACTTATCATTTTAGTTTTCCTGCTTGGCTTGATGAGACTACGCAGACGCCTTGCCATGTAAATGATTTTATAATGCGTCTTGTATATGACCAAGAGCATGACGTGATTGTTGGCACTAGATATACCACAGAAGAAGACAGTTTTTCCAACTATGACGGCGCCACGATTACTTTCACGAAAGTGATGCCTGAGTAAAATATCTATCATCTGCAAAAGCGGATAGAAAAACAGAGTGTTCTCTTTTTCGGGAGAACACTCTGTTTTGTCAGTCGCGGGAGAGGTTGCCGCCTTTGATTTCTACGGCAAATTCAAGGATCGTGTAGATCAGTTCCAGGGTGGAGAGGATAATATCGTTGATGTATTGGATGTTATAGAGGTGGAACAAAGAGCGCAGGTCGGACAGCTCACTTTCGGTGATGATGTTCTGTTCAGAGAGGATGGCATAGGCGCGCTCCTGGGCTTTTTTCTCGGTTTTGAGGGTCAAGACCGACAGCACGATGGCATAGACATAAAAAAGCAGTCCAAGGATGCCAAGGGCGATCGTGCAGATACCGGAGCCGTTAAACACGAAAAAGTCAAGCAGAGCTCCCACTACCACAAGAGGAATAAAGGCGAAGGGACCGAAGGTGATGATAGGCACAAGGCGAACGCGTTTTTGCATATCGGGGTCGCCCTCTTTGTCTAATATGGCAAGGGCGGCCTTTTGCGCGCCCATACCAAGGGAGGTCAGGCTGGGTTTGCCACGGGTGAGGCGGCGGAGACGGATTTTTTTAAAATAGTGGCTATAGCTATTGCCAAACATGACGGAGCCTGTGGTTTTTACTTTACTGTGGGCAAGGCCGTGGTCGACCAGTATTTTGCGGGCGATTTCCACGCCTGTGAGCCCTGCGCTGTTCATGCGCCTATTGTATTTAACGTATTTGATGGCAAGCCAAACGCTGACCGCAAGGGAGCCAAGGGCAACGATGGTGATGAGAATACCAACGGCAAGTAAAGCAATTTCAAGTCCCATAAAAGACCTCCATAAATGAAATATGATATGCTCATTATAGCATACAAAGGCGGAAAATGCAATATATTTTCTCAAAGCAAAAAACAACTGACGGTTGTAAAAAATACTGCTTTTACTGTATTGCATTTTTGGGGGATTTCATGTAGAATAGAGGTGACAAGCATTGCACATCGCAAAAGGAGGAAGAGAGATGACGCTGGGAAAAGCCATTCGCAGACTGAGAGACAGCGCGAATTTGTCGCAGGAGCAGTTTGCCGTTTTGTTTGGGGTGTCTCAACAGTCGGTGCAAAAATGGGAAACGGAGGAGACTACCCCTGCCCTCTCCAAAATTATTTTGATGGCAAAGCATTTTGGGGTGTCGCTGGATGCTTTGGTGCTGGGAAACGACCAAAGAGTGGTGGACGACCTGAAAGGCACCCAAATCATCAAGCCCCAATATGAAAACCTTCACGATTGGGAGTTTTATGCCTCTAACCTGACCACGGAATTTACCCAATCTATGGAAGAGGGGCTGGACGTGGGGGCGTATGCGGACGTGTTCAAGGCGGTTTCCCGTTTGCCCAAAAACGAGATTAAAAAAC
>JAZOBX010000076.1:0-3461 GCA_045596205.1 Eubacteriales bacterium
CGATCCGACTTCACGTCTGCTGTAAAGGACAGGTCAATGTCAATGGCAGGGAAGCGGGAGGGCTCGCTGTATTTGAGCGCTACGGCATTCACTTCTGCCAAAATTGCCATATCCAGTTCAAAGTACGCCACAGCGGCTTTCTTGTCCAGCTTTTCTTTGACGGTGGGATGAAGTACGCCCAGCATACCCAGCACCTTGCCGTCGGCAGACACCTCAAAGAAGTTGACGGGATGCTGGTAGTTGGCAGTCACGTCCACGCGGCGGTAGGTGGGAGCGGTATGGCGGAGATGAGACAGAATGAAGTTTACGGTGTCTCTGGCAGACAGGAACAGCTCTTCCTCTGTCTTCTGACGGCTATACAGCACCACGCCCAGCTTCTTTCTTTCGTCGCATTCGCCGTTTTCCTGCACACAGTTTACCGTATGGCCGATTTCAAACAGACCAAATTCGGGGGCGTAGCCCTTGTTTTCTTTGGTAAAGGAAAGCAGGGTGGGAATCATGGAGCGGCGGAGAATATCGTGATCGGGGGTCTGGGCGTTCATCAGGCGCACGTTGTCGGGGGTTTCAATGCCCAGCGCCTTATCTTTCGCCTTGTCACTCCAGATATAGGAATGCACCTCGTGGAGACGGTATTTTTCCACCAAAAGGTCTTTGATGATATTTTCGTCGGTTTTGGTCAGCTCCGCACGAACGGGGTAAAGAGGGCTGGTGGCGGTTTGCAGGGAGAAGTTATCGTAGCCGTAAATACGGGTGATTTCTTCAATCAGGTCTGCCTTGATGGTCACGTCCTTGGTGGCGCGGAAGGAAGGCACGGTCACGGTGAAGTTGTCGCCCTCACGAACCACACCGAATTCCAAAGCGCGGAGAGTGGCTTCAATGCTATCGGCAGAAATGTCAATGCCTGTGTAGCGGTCCACGTAGGCTTTTTCCAAAGGCAGGGTGATGGTGGGGTATTTGGTGGGATATACGTCGGTCAGCGAAGAAATGACCTTGGCGTCGGGATTGGTTTCTCTCAGCAGATACAGCAATCTCTCGGCGGCAGTTACGGTCAGTTCGGGGTCAAGGGTCTTTTCGTAGCGCATGGAAGCGTCGGTGCGCAGGCCCAGACGGGTGGAGGAACGGCGCACGGAAACGGCGTCAAAGCAAGCGCTTTCAAGCAGGAGGGAAGTGGTATCGTCTTCAATTTCGCTATCCAGCCCACCCATAATGCCTGCGATGGCAACGGGCTTGCCGCCGGAGGTGATCATGAGGGTGTCGGTGTCTACCTTGCGTTCCACCTCGTCCAGCGTTTTGAAGGTGAAGGGCTCTGCCATGGTGCGCACGTCAATGTTGTCCACACGGCGCAGGTCAAAGGCGTGCATAGGTTGACCCAGCTCCATCATCACGTAGTTGGTCAGATCCGCCAGGAAGTTGATGGCGCGGGAGCCGCAGTAGAAGAGACGGATGCGCATTGCCACAGGGCTGACGGTTTGGTGAATGTTTTCTACCTTGAGGGCAGAGTAACGGAAGCAAAGCTGGGGCGCGGAAATCTTCACGTCCACAGCGGGAAGATGGGCATATTCCTTGGTGGAGTGGAGCGCAGGGCGTTTCAGAGGTCTGCCTGCCAGGGTTGCGATCTCGCGGGCAATACCGTAGTGACCCCAAAGGTCGGGGCGGTTGGTGAGAGACTTGTTGTCTACCTCAAAGATCACGTCTTCCAGAGGATAAACGTCCTTGATGTCGGTACCAAGGGCAACGTCTTCAAAAATCTCCATCAGTCCGCTATGGTCTGCGCTAATGCCCAGCTCTGCTTCGGAACAGCACATACCAAAGGAGGGATATCCCGCCACGGTGGCTTCCCCGATGGGATTGCCGCAAACGGCGCCGCCTGCGCGGGCAAAGGCAACCTTCATGCCTTCTCTGACGTTGGGCGCGCCGCAAACGCAGTCGATGAGCTCTGCTTCGCCTACGTCAATTTTCAGCAGGTGCAGTTTTTTGGAGTTCGGGTGGTTTTCAATAGAAGCGATTCTCGCCACCACAACGTTTTTGGTATCATAACCTTTTTCAATAATATCTTCCACCTCTGCGGTAGACAGGGTGAAACGGTGAATCAAAGCTTTTTTGTCAAGGCCGGACAGGTCCACAAAATCGCCAATCCAGTTCATAGAAAGAAACATATCTGAGACCCTCCTTATTTACTCTTGAATTGCGACAAAGATTTCAGCGACCCGGAGTTAAAGTCACGGATATCGCTAACGGCGTATTTCATCATGGCCAGGCGGGTAAGACCCAGACCAAAGGCAAAGCCGGTATATTTTTCGGTATCAATACCGCCTGCTTCCAGCACGTTGGGGTGGATCATGCCGCAGGGGCAAAGCTCCAGCCAACCCGAGTTCTTGCAGGAGGGGCAACCCTCACCGCCGCAGATCAGGCAGGAAATGTCCAGCTCAAAGCCGGGCTCCACAAAGGGGAAGAACCCGGGGCGCAGACGCACGGACACGTCTTGTCTGAACACCTCGGAGAGCATCTTCTTCATGAAGTAGATCAGGTTGGAAATGGAAATATTCTCGTCGATCATCATGCCTTCCATCTGGAAGAAGGTGTTTTCATGGCAAGCGTCGGTGGCTTCGTTACGGAAGCATCTGCCGGGGAAAATGGCGCGCAGGGGTGCGCCGTATTTTCTCATAATATGGTTTTGGGCGGCAGAGGTGTGGGTTTTGAGCAGCTGTCCCGAGCTGAGATAGTAGGTGTCCTGCATATCTCTGGCAGGGTGGTGCTTGGGAATGTTCAGCGCCTCAAAGCAATGGTAGTCGTCTACCACCTCGGGATAATCCTCCACAGTAAAGCCCATGGATGCGAAAATCTCCTCCACCTCTCTTTGAATCAAGGTAATGGGATGGTAAGAGCCGCTTTCTTCTTCTCTTTCCAGAGTAGGATTAAAGCGTTTTGCAGACTTGATCTCTGCTTCAATTTCTGCCTGACGCATGGCTTCCGCCGCCTCAGTCAAGGCTTTCGCAATATCCCCCTTGATAGAGTTGATCATCTGACCTGCCTGGGCTTTTTCGGCGGCGGGCACGTTGCGCAGCTCTGTCATCAGCTCTGCCACAGACCCCTTCTTGCCCAAAAAAGCAACGCGAAGGTCTTCCAGATCCTGGGCGGTCTTGGCTGCCCCTAAACGCACTGCAAAATCTTCACGCAATGCGGCAATTTTCGTATTCATACGCTTGTCCTTTCCTATATGAAAATCCTATTTAGATATACTAACAGTAAACCACCTTATATTATATAATATAAACTATTTTCTTGTCAAGCATCTTTATAAGGAATTTTGCGCCCTGAAAGAAAAAGCAGTGGGATGCCCCCTTGCTTGACAAACACCCTGCGGGATAGTATAATAAAAATGAAAGAGTATTTATTTGAATATTTCAGGAGCAAGCTATGAGAAATTCGTTTGATATTGAAGAAAAGATTGACAAAATGAA
>JAZOBX010000077.1:0-7454 GCA_045596205.1 Eubacteriales bacterium
GGGTAGTAAGTAACAGATGCATGGCTGGCAGGCCAATCTAAAACGCACTTGTGCGTCGCCAGTAATATTTAGGGTTTTACCCGAAAATGAAATACCCCCCGTTTTACGGGGGGATTTTTATTGGGAAAAAGCAAAAAAGCAATGAAAAACGCCCTCTTGCGGAAGTTTTTCTGCTTTGTGGTTGAAAGCAGTGGGAGGATATGATATAATGGAAAGGTCAGCGTGTTGAAAGCAGAGAATGGCGTGTGCCAAATGATAGATGAGGAAGAATGAAGAATGGGAAAACCGAAAAAGAAGATTTCCTTTATTTGCGGAATGCACTACATAAAGTTGTTTTACCGCTCGATGCTGTTTTTGTGGGCGGTGGGCATGTTTATTTGGGGCAAGCTCACCCAATCGGGCAGTTTGATTGACAGTGTACTCCGAGATAAATACTGGCTGATGGGGGTCACCTGGGTGGTGTATGCCATTGAAATGACCTCAAGATTTTTCCCCTCGCCCGCAGAGAGCATGGGGTGTCAGAAGCAGTTCAAAAGAAACTATCAGCCAACGGGGGAAGAAGTGCCCCGACTCCAATCCTGGAAGCGCACCTTTGCGGTGGTGCTGTCTTGGGTAGGGCTCAACGGCCTGATTGGATTGCTCTATTATGTGGGTGTCATTGAAAAAGACGTTCTCATTTTGGTCAGCCTGGCGTATGGGGTGTGCGACATGATCTGCATTCTCTTCTTCTGCCCCTTCCAGACCTGGATGATGAAGAACCGTTGCTGTACCGTTTGCCGTATTTACAACTGGGACTTCGCCATGATGTTTACCCCCTTTATTTTTGTGCCGCATATCTACACCTGGAGCTTGCTGGGGCTGTCGCTTGTTTTGCTGTTCCGCTGGGAGCTGACGGCGCGGCTTCATCCCGAACGGTTTGCGGAAAATACCAACGCCTGCGTGTCCTGCGCCAACTGCAAAGAAAAGCTCTGCCACCACAAAAAGCAGCTCATCGGCTTCTGGCGCAGAAATAAAATTAAAATTCAAGCCAAAATTAAGGCCATCATCAAACCCGACGAGTCGGAGAATACCAAACAATGAAAGATATACTGGTTACAGGTGCCTACGGCGGCATGGGCAAGGCCTTTATCAGCCGTATGGCGAAAAAGGGCTACCGTGTCTTTGCGCTGGACAAAAGAGTGGAAGCCCAAACAGAACATATCATCCCCATTGCGGCAGATATTACCTCCTCCGAAAGCATAGAAAATGCCGTAAGGACGGTGGAGAAATATACGAAACGTTTGTTTGCCGTGGTGCATTTTGCAGGGGTTTACCAACTGGACTCCCTTGTGGAGATGACCGACGAGGCATTTTCTCAAATTCTTGCCGTCAATTTTCGCGGCGCGTATCTGGTCAACCGCTTGTTTTTGCCTTTCCTTGGAAAGGGAAGCAGGATACTGATTACCACCAGTGAGCTGGCAACCCTTGATCCCTTGCCCTTTACGGGGATTTACGCCGTGACCAAAGCTGCACTGGACAAATACGCCTACTCTCTTGCCATGGAACTGCAGCTACTTGGGATTTCCGTGTCGGTGCTTCGGGCAGGCGCGGTGGAAACGGGGATGCTGGGGGTGTCTACCGCCGCCCTTGCAAGATTTTGTGAAAACACCGCCCTCTATTCCTGCAACGCCACCCGCTTTAAAGCCATTGTGGATAAGGTAGAGGCAAGAAGCATTTCCCCCGAAAAGCTGGCAAAAAAGGCAGAGCGCATTCTTCACAAAAAACACCCTGCCTTTGGGTACTCTATCAACCGCAACCCGCTTTTGGTATTGCTCAATCTCCTGCCCAAGCGTTTGCAGCTTTGGATCATCAAGAAAATTCTGAAATAAAGTGAGGGGCTGTCGTATTTAGGCACAATCACAAACAAAAAAGAAGGTATAGACTTTTAAGCTCTATACCTTCTTTTGGTATTTTTTCCGGTTTTTAGCAATTCATGTTGGGCAAACAGTTTTGATGTATATTTTTTTGTTTGCTATTTCCGTTCGCTTCCTCTCGACGTATGGAAATGCGCCTTCGGGGCGCAAGCGAAAATTTCTGCTCTACATCCGTTCGCCCCGAGGAACTATCGTTTATTCCTTTATTTCTTGGGCTAAAAAGACAGGGGCGAAGAAATCTTTTAGCTCTTGCATATAGGTGGCTTGGTCAATGGGGAAGCAAAGGCCGTGGCCTGCGCCGGGGATGACCACCAGCCGCTTTTGGGCGGAGGCGCAGGCGCGGTAGTTTTCTTCGCTCATGGAGAGGGGCACGTAATTGTCCGCATCTCCGTGAAAGAAGATCACGGGCAGTCGGCAGTTTGCCATAGAGGAGAGGGGGGAGGAAGCGTTGGGGTCAAACTGCCCCAATGCAACAGCGCTCAGACGGGCGAAAGGATACAGCAAATTGGCAGGGAGATGCATATCCCGCATGACCTTTTTGATGATGGCTTCGGTGGAGGTATAGCCGCAGTCTGCCAGCACGCCTACCACGTTTTTTGGAAGGGGCATAGAGGCGGCGGTCATGACCGTTGCCGCGCCCATGGAAATGCCTGTCAGAATGATTTTGACATCGGGGTCAATTTCCTTGATGGCAAATTGCACCCAGTCCAGACAGTCTCTGCTTTCTTTTGCCCCAAAGGTAATGACGTGGCCGTCACTTCTGCCGTTGCCTCTATGGTCTACGATGAGGGCGTTGCGCCCCAGGGCAAAGCATCTGTACACGCCGCCGCAAAGGTCTCTTTCGGAGGTGCCTCTGTATCCGTGAAACAAAATTTCAAGAGGCGCGCCCTTTTTCTGCTCAAAATATTTGCCTCTGAGGGTCAGACCGTCAAAGGACTGGATCTCCACGTCTTTGTGGGGCAGAGCGCGAATGCCCTTGATCCATTCCACGATCTGCTCACGGTGGACCTCGTAAATTTCTCCTTCGGGTACGGGATATTCATCTTCGCCCACAGGCTTTCTTTTAGGCGAATAAAAAATCTTAAAGAAGCAGATACACATCAAAATAACGGTCAGTATCGCTGCCGCCATGAGAGTGGCAAGGGGTATGTACCAATACATGGAAAGTCTCCTGTTTTCTTTGCGTATATGAGTATTGTAGCACGAATTTTTCTGAAATTCAATGTTTTTCTAAAAAAGAAAAGCAGAATACTGTGCCAAAAAAGAAACCGTTTTCTTGCGCTGATATGAAGAAAAAACCAAAAACCCCCCTTGAAAAATCGTCAAAACAGGCGGCTTTTTCTTTTTTCTCTCTTCTGCCCGCTCGCAAATTCCCTATTTTCTCCCGCTTTTTGTTGCAAAACCGCAAATGGCTGTGCTATAATACCTATATAGTCATAAAGAGGAGTATTTCCATGAACCGCAGAGAGATTGCTTTAGAATTTTTCCGCCGCCACGAGGCCGAAACCAAGGCGCGGGCAAAGCGTGATATAGAAGCCTATCGCAAGGGCAACGCCGTTCTCCGTTTCGTGGACAAGAAGGGCGAGCCCCTTTCGGGCGTGACCGTCTCTTTTGCCCAGAAAAACCATGCCTTTCGCCACGGCGCCAACCTTTTTATGTTGGATGAGTTTCCCGAAAAAGCGCAAAACGATACCTATAAAGCCCTTTTTCCCACCGCCTTTAATCTGGCCACTCTGCCGTTTTACTGGCGCGACCAAGAGCCCGAGCAGGGGCAAACCCGCTACGCCGCCGACAGCCCTAAGCTGTACCGCCGTCCTCCTGCCGACCTTTGCCTTGCCTATTGCCAAGAGCAGGTCATTGAGCCCAAAGCCCATTGCCTCAATTACGATTTCTTTCTTCCCCATTGGCTCAAAGGTTGCAGTATAGAGGAGCATAAAGCCGCCCTTGAAAAGCGATTTGCGGAGCTGTCTGGGCGCTATGCAGACCAAATTCCCTCCTGGGAAGTCACCAACGAAACCTTCAACGTGCCCTTCGCCCGCAGTTTTCTTGCCCCCCATTACTCTCTGTTTTACAGAGAAGCGGATTTCGTGCCTTGGTCCTTTCGCATGGCAAAGCGGTATTTCCCCCACAACCGCCTGATTATCAACGACCACACGGACTTTGGCTGTATGCGGTCTCTTGACGGCGACTATTTTGGCGCGAGAAGCCCCTATTATATGCAAATTGAACGGCTTCTGGAAGACCCCGAGGTTAAGCTGGACAGCATCGGCTTTCAGTACCATTGCTTTATCCGCCCCGAGGACGAGGAGCGCATTGCCAAGACCCGCTACAATCCCATTCATCTCTATGACGTGCTGGACACCTATGCCAAGCTGGGGTGTCGCCTCCAGATGACGGAAATGACCGTGTCTGCCCTTGGGGATCCCAAAGAAGACGAGGACGTGCAGGCAGAGCTGATCCGCTGTCTTTACACCGTCTTTTTCAGCCATCCCTCCATGGAAGCCATTATCTATTGGAATCTGCCCGACGGCTACGCCGCAGGCGGGGCGCTGGGAGATATGGAGCAAGGGGAAAACCGCTTCCGCGGCGGACTTTGCCGTTTTGACCTCAGCGAAAAGCCTGCCTTTGGGGTGATTCGTGACTTGTTTTCTAAAGAATGGCACACGGAAGGCCAGACCTGCGACAAAGAAGGGGAAGCCTGCTTCCGCGGATTTTTGGGCGACTACGAGCTCACTCTGACCTACCGCGGCAAGGAAATCAAACGCGCCCTCTCTCTGACAGACACAAAAGACAATCTGTTTACCGTTACTTTGGAATAAACCCTCATATATATAAGGAAAGGAGAAAGCCATGTCATCATACAGCGAACTGATCAAAAACTTTGAGCGTGTCCGCACCTATATGCGGGAGTTTTATCTCTATGGACTGAAAAGCCGCGAAGGCTACAGCAAAAAAAGCGCCCGTTCCTATGATGACGAGCGCAGACGGATGGAAAGCTGGCTAGGGGACCATATGGGGTTTGTCCGCACCGCCGAGGGGAAAAATATGTATATTTCCATCGACAGCCGCAGTATTCGCCACAATCCTTTCTATATCCCTTGGAAAGCCAAAAGCTTTACCGACGGTGACGTCACCCTCCATTTTATCCTTTTCGACATTCTCTTTGACCCTTCCATCAAAAAGACGCTGGCAGAACTGATGCAGGAAATTGACGGGCGGTATTTGTCGGCTTTCGAAAATCCCATGGTCTTTGACGAGTCCACCCTGCGCAAAAAACTGAAGGAATACACCGAAGCGGGCATTATCGTCACCGAAAAAGCAGGGAGAAGGGTCTGCTACCGCCGTGCAGAAACGGTGGATACTTCTCACCTGACGGATGCTCTCCACTTCTTTTCCGAGGTTGCCCCCTGCGGGGTGATCGGCTCCTTTATTTTGGATAAAGCAGAGCAGGACACCGACGCCTTTACCTTTAAGCACCACTATATCACCGGTGCCATGGACAGCGGCGTGCTGGCGGCCATATTTCTTGCCATGCGGGAAAAACGGGTGATTACCGCCTCTAACCTCAGCCGCCGCAAGGATATGCCCAGACGTAACCGCATGATCCCCTTGCGGGTGTTTATCAGCGTCCAAAACGGCAGGCAGCACCTTCTTGCCTATCTGCCCGACTACAACTCTTTTCAGTCTTACCGTCTTGACTATCTTTCGACTGTCAAGCTGGAAGAGGTCACGCCCCGTTTTGACGAGCTCCGCGCCCAAGTGGACAAAATGCAACCCAAAATGTGGGGCGTCAGCACCAAGCGCAACCGCTTCGGCGTGGAAAAACTGGAACACGTGGAGTTTACGGTAAAAATTGAGGAGGGCGAGGAGTATATTATCCGCCGCCTGGAGAGGGAAAAGCGGGTCGGCAGGGTAGAGAAGATAGACGATTTTACCTACCGCTTTGTGGCAGAGGTATACGATGCCAACGAAATGCTGCCTTGGATCCGCACCTTTATTTGCCGCATTGTAAGAATGAATTTTGCCAACCGCACTCTGGAAAATCGGTTTAAGGACGACCTTGCCGCCATGTATCGGATGTATGGCATCGGAGAGGAGGCAGACCAATGATTTTCAGCGAACTCTATTCTGCTTACTACAACGCCATTGCCAAAATCATTGCCCGCATTATCTCGGGAGAGCATTCCGAAAAAGAGCTGGGCAAGGTGGTGATGGAGAGGGCGTTTGGGGAAAGCACGCTCACTATTCTTCCCGCTCTCAAAAACGAAAAGTGGCAGCTGGTGCAAAAAGACATGACCACCCCTCTGGAGCATACCCCCACCATGCCCCTGACCACTCTGCAAAAACGGTGGCTCAAAGCCATTTTCCTTGACCCCCGCATGAAGCTGTTTGGGGTAGAAATAGAAGGGCTGGAGGACGTAGAGCCTCTGTTTTATCCCGAAGACTTTCATATCTATGATAAGTACAGCGACGGTGACCCCTACGAGGACGAAGCCTATATCCGCCATTTCAGGGTGATTTTGGAAGCCATCCGACAGGGAAGCCAGATCAAGTTTGAAATGGACAACCGTTTTGGCAAGCCCATGTACGTCAGGTGCCATCCCATCCGTCTGGAATATTCCGAAAAAGACGATAAATTCCGCGTGGTCACGGCAGGCTGGCGCGCGGTCTCTACGGTCAACATTGCCAAAATGAAATCCTGCGTCCATTACACAGGCCCCCGCCCCCTTGGCAAAGAAGAGCAGGAAACCCAGTACGATACCGCCATTCTTAAAGTCAAAGACGAGCGCAACGCCCTGGAGCGGGTGATGCTGCATTTTGCCCATTTTGAAAAGCAAGCCGAAAAGCTGGGCAAGGACACCTACCTGCTAAAAATCAAATACGCCAAAAATGACGAGCCCGAAATGGTCATTCGCCTCTTGTCCTTTGGCCCCCACGTGGAGGCCGTTGGCTCTCCCGACTTCCGCGCGGCTGTCATTAAAAAGCTAATAAAACAAAAAAACTGCGAGCTCAAATGAGAGTTCGCAGCTTTTTTTCCGTGAAAAACATGGAAAACAATGCTAAAATGTGGCCACAAAGGCACGAACAGCAACGATTAAAGCATCTGACTATAACTCAGCGAAGCTATCGGGCTCATCATCCGAGAAATAGGTGCCTTGTGCCAAATCTCTCGCAATTGATGCGGGAAAGCTTGGCAAAAGATACGAACAGCAATCAAACGTCATCAAACAGGCTGAATATTGCTTTTTGGCACGTGGGAAGGGAGACCTTGTCGGTAACCAAGCCATCTTCCGTATTCCACAATGGGCGGTTGCCTCGGCAACCGAAAATGTCGTATCTTGTACACACCGATACATCTCTTTACCCTGCTGGTATTGCGATCACTGTCGGTGGAAAGGCGCAAACAGCAATATACTCATCAGTGAAGAATGGCTGAGGGGTCCGAAGGGCTACCAACGCTTATCGATGTAAAAATGCGCCTTGTTATAGGGAGGGATGCCGTTTCAGGGCATGGGGAGGTGCAAGTCCTTCTCCCTCCAC
>JAZOBX010000078.1:0-2738 GCA_045596205.1 Eubacteriales bacterium
TCTCAAAGCCCTGGAAAAGCTGGAGGGCGACTGCTATATTTGCGCAAGGATGAAAAAGAACCTGTCTGCCATGAAGGAAGTGGTGGTTTTGCTTTGGGACAGAGACGAGGCCTTCCAAAAAAAACTGGAGGCGCAGCCCTATTTTTGTCTCCCCCATTACAGAGAGGTGCTAGGCTTCGGCAAAAAGGCGCTGCCCAGAAAACGCTTTTTGGCATTTTACGATGCTATTTCCAAGGTCAACGACGCCTATCTTGACACCCTTCGGGGAGACGTGAGTTGGTTTTGCAAAAAATTTGATTATCGCTACGGAGAAGAGCCTTGGTACAATTCCAAGGATGCGGTGGAGCGTACCATCCGTTTTCTGCGGGGCGAAGATGAGGAGGGAAAAACGCCGTGACCATTTTAAGCATCAACATTATCCATTTTGGGATGCTGCATCATTACGAACTGAATCTTGACCGTTCTCTCCACATCATTGAAGGGGAAAACGAGACGGGTAAAAGCACCATTTCCGCCTTTATCCGCTATATGCTTTACGGTCTTGACCAAAGTGATCCTACCTCGGCGGCGCGCGCCATCAGTCGCACCAGCAATACCGCAGAAGGCGAAATGCTGGTGGAAGTGAAAAGCGGTACCTTCCGCATTGAGAGAAAGACCGTGTGCGAGGGCACGCTCGACAAGCCCGTGTACCGCGATGAATGCCGCATCGTGGATCTGGCGTCGGGCAAGGTGACCGAGGGGGGCTGTCCCGGGGAATGGTGGCTGGGATTTCCCCGCTCCATTTACCGCAGAATTGCCTGCTTTGGGCAATTGACCCAATCCCGCGTAGACACCTCCTCCATGCGTGAATCCATTGAAAACCTGCTGTTTTCGGGTGATGAAAACATCAATATCAAAAAGGCAACCGCACTTTTAGCAGAGGAAAAAGACCACCTCTGGTCTATGGATAAAACGGAGGGCAAGATCGCAGAGCTGCAAAAGGAATGCGACCAACTGCGGGAAGAACTGGATTCTTCCATTCGCAGTAACCGCGCCATTCTTGCCACCAATGCGAAACTGAAAAAGACCAAAATTGAGCTGAGCGAGGCGGAAGCCACTCTCAGAGAGCTCAACGAAATTGACGCTTGCTATCGCAACACCCAGTTGCTTTTGGCCTTTGAAAAACTGCACGAAACCAGAAGACAGACCAACGAAGTGAGCATAAAGCTCCAGAATCTGAAAAAGAAAAACAGCCACATGGGCTTTATGCCCGATGCGGAATATCTGACGGAGCTGGAGGTCAACCGCCGCTTGTACCAAGAGGCGATAAAATCCAAAGAGCATTACGAGGAAACCTTGCAAAAGGTGGAAAATGCCGAGGTGGTGGATGCGGATATTCAACGCCAACTGCAACGGGTGCTGAAAAAGGGCGGCGAAGAAAAGGTGCTGTCCGACGGCGGACGCTTCCACAAGAAGACCGTTTTCGGTATGTTCTTTGCTATTTTGCTGGCTTGCCTTGCGCTGGGATGCGTGGCAGGGGCTGTTTTGGTTTCGCTTCCCTATTTTGCAGAGGGGCAATTCCGTCAGGCCCTTCCCTACTGTCTGGGGCTGGGCATCGGCGCGATTTTGTGCATTTGCCTAGACGTGCTTCTTTGGATGCGCGCTCATGACAGACACGAAGCCGCAAGAAACTACTATATTGAATACGGCGCAAGAAGCTATAAAGAGCTGGTGGTGAGAATGCGGAAGATCACCGATTCCCGCAACCAATACGCCGACCATATTATGGAGCTTCGCGCCATGCGTCAGCTACGGGACAAGGCGGCGGAAGACTGCAAGGTCACCCGCGAGGTGCTTGCCAGCACTTTGCTCCGCTTTGGTACGGAAGTGAAGCCTGAAGAAGATATACTGACCTATACGAGCAGAGTGGAAGAAGCCACCCGCGCTTATCTTTCTACCCTAGCAGCACTCAAAGAAGAAAAGAGCCGTTTGGATGCCACCGCTTCCCAACTCCGCGCTCAGCTGGAGGGCAGAAGCGAAAGTGCGATCCGCTCCAAGGTTCCGCCCGACAGCCGTGAAAAGATGAAGGCGGTAAAGCCCGAAGAAATCGCGGGAAGCATTGCTTCTACCAAACTGCGCTGTCAACGTCTGCAGGAAGAGCTGGAAATGTACGCCTCTGATCTGGAGCTTCTGACAGAAGAAGTCACCGACCCCGCCAATACCGCGGAGCTTCTGGCAGATGCGGAATACCAACTGCGCAAATATAACGAACGCTATACTGCTCTGACCACCGCCCTTTCCGCTTTCAGAGATGCGGATGACCGCTTACGGGCAAGAATTGCGCCCAGACTGGCATCCCATACCCTGGAGCTGATTGGGAAGATCACAAACGGCCGCTATGACGATCTGGAAATGGGCGACGATCTCTCGCTGAAGCTGAAAACCCAAGGCGAAGCATTCTCCACGGAATTGCTTAGCGGCGGCACCAAGGACATTGCCTATTTTGCCCTGCGCATTGCCATGATCACGCTGGTGTGCAGAGAGGAATTGCCGCCCCTTTGCCTGGATGAAAGCTTTGCGTATCTGGACGATAACCGCGCGGCGGAAGTGATGTACTTACTCAAAACCCAGGCAGACCGCGGTATGCAAAGTCTGCTCTTTACCTGCCGCGCCAGAGAAGAAATTCTGGCGCACCGCGCCTTTGGTCCCAGAGTAGGATATGCGAAGCTGAAGTCGGATCGTAGCCATGTCGTTCTGTG
>JAZOBX010000079.1:0-2273 GCA_045596205.1 Eubacteriales bacterium
TGGGCATCCACCACGTCAATAAACACGTAGTGCTGGTTTTTCATAGCGCCTACTTTGAAGGTGACAAAGCCGGAGCCGCCTACCTTAAAGGTAGCGCCGGTCAGCGTACCCACAGCCGTCTCAAATGCGCCGTCGGCGTAAGCGGAGAACATGAAGCTACCGTCAAGACCGAAGGCAAAGCCGTCGGCGTTTTCGGGGTCATTTAACCAGTAGTGGGTGGCGTCGGACACGTCACCGATATTGCCCACCGCATTCCAGCCGTCAAGACCGTTTTCAAAGCCGCCGTTTTGGAGTCTGTAATCGGTGGAGTCGGTCAGCGCCAGCTTGTAGGTATACTGAATGGTTTGCGCTTCGCCGTTGGCGGTATAAGACACGGTAACAACGATTGTTTCGTATGTCACTTGGTCATTGTATGCGCCAAAGGTGAAGGTGTAGGCGGCATTGTCAATGACGTTGCCGTCAACGGTATAGGTCAATGCCAGGTTGCCTGCGTTGTCGATGTTTTCGGACAGGTCAAGAACAATATTTTCTTTGTTCTCAAGATAATAGAGATCAATTTCTTTGACAAACTCTTCCCCTCTCACAACGGGAGGCAGTTCGCTGGAAATCTCTACGGTGAGTTCTACCGTCAGCTTTTCCACACCGTCGTAAGATACGGTAACAGAAACTGTCACAAGGGTGGTTTCAGACACTTCCCCGACTGTGAGAGTCACTTTACCGTCTGCAACGCTACCAACGGTGACAGCGGCGTGGTTTGCCACTATCGCATAAGTGATTTTGCTAAGACCGTTGGTGTTCACATAGTCGGAGAGAATGATTTCAAGGGTATTTCCTGCGCCCATTCTGAAGGACGTGTCGGCGTCTTCCACTACTTCCACTTCTCTTACAGCCAGAGCCAAACGGGACTGGGTAAGGGCGGCGGTGGCTTGGTCAACTGCTTCTTGCCCTACGGCAATATCCGCCAAAACAGCTTTTGCCGCGGCAAGCTTTTCCAGATAGGCGTTGTAGGTATCGGCGGTGTAGTCGCCCTGCTCTGCAATTTCAAGAGAAAGCTCCGCTCTGAGGGCTTCTTTATTTGCCAGAAGGTTTTCTGCCAAAACGGCACCCTGGGGAACAAGGTCGGAGGTGGGATAGTAGGTGCGCAATTCGTCAAAGAACACCACGCCCCAGTTTTCGGATGCATGATCGTGGACCACAAAACGGATTTCCTGCCCCGCAAATTCTGCAATGCTCACCTTGTAGGTCACGAAGTTGGCAAGGAATATAGACTGACCGACCAGCTCGCGTTGCGCGTCAAAATCGGTTAGCCCCTCGGGAATGTCTGCAAATTTGGTATTACGGTAGAGTGCCAGTACCTCGCCGTCTTTGTTTTCAATAGTAATAAATACCATGGGATTCCCTGCACCGCCCAGCATATAGGTGGCGTACTCGCCGCGGGCAATAAAGTAGGGAGATGCCAGAGTGCCCTGAGAGGCCTCTGCCGCGCCGTCTGCATAAGCAGAGAAGTAACTGCCTACGTTGTACATGGGGAAGTTTTGTACCCAGTAATGTGTCTTGCCGTCGATGCCGCCAAAGGGCGCATCGCCCACATTGGTTAAGGTCCAGCCGTCCAGACCGTTTTCAAAGTTGCCGTTTTGAATATTGTATTTGCCGGTATCTCTCAAGCCCAGCTTGTAGGTATAAGTCAGGGTCCGAGATGCGCCGTTCGCCACAAAAGAAACGGTAACGGTAAAGGTCCGGTAGGTCGTTTCTTCTGTGTATTCGCCAAGAAGCAAGGTATAGGTAGAGCCGCTGAGCACCAAGTCTTCTTCACCCAGTTTTGCGGCATAGCTGAGCGCCAGATGGCTGGGATTTTGCAGGTTTTCGGCAAAGTCTATGACAAGGCTATCTGTGTTTCCAAGATCTACCATATCATAGTCTTTTGCAAATTCCTGCCCCACAAGAGTAGGCGCCACTTCGTTTATGATCTGTACAGACAGCTCCAAAGCCAGTTTAGGCGCGTTGTCATAGTACACCTGCACGGTGACCTTGACGGTGGCTTCCCCGTTGACTTCTCCTGCGGTGACGGTGAATTTACCGTCGGCGATAGGACTAAAAGTCAAAACTTCGTTGCTGACTTGCACTTTGTAGGTAATTTTGCTCAGAGCGTTGGTGTTGATATAGTCTGCCAGTACGATCTCTTTGCTGTCACCGGAATGCATAGAGAGGGTTTTGTCTTTTCCCTTCACCGCCTCAACGGCTCTGATTTCCAGCGCCAGACGGGCGGCGGCAAG
>JAZOBX010000080.1:0-4545 GCA_045596205.1 Eubacteriales bacterium
CTGTATTCTACCACAAAAAGCCCTTTTCGTCAATGCTTTCCGCTATAATTTTTTATTTTGTGGCAACTTATGCAAAAAAAGTCCTCTTCAGAGGCAAATTTTCTAAACGATAAGAAAAAATCCTACCTTGACATATACGTGTATATATGATATAATATACAATTGAATTATTGGTGCAACTTTTTTTCTTCTGATAAAAAAGCAAAAAAGAAGCGGAAAGGACAGAGAATGGACGAAAAACAGTTTGGCTCAGCCCTTACCCATATTTTCGGTAAAAACGATATGGGAAAGCATTTGAGTTTTGCCAAAAACAAAGCCTTTTATGATTTAACCAACCGTCTTTTGGCTGAAAATGAAAAGTATAACCTGACCGCTATCACCGACCCGGAAAAGGTGATTTTACTGCATTATGCCGACAGTCTCACCCTTTCTCCCTATTTAAAGAAAAAAGCCAAGGTCATTGATATCGGCACAGGGGCAGGCTTTCCCTCGCTCCCGCTTGCCATTTGCCGTGATGATCTGACGGTGATTGCCGCCGACGCCACCGAAAAGCGCGTGCGCTACGTGGCAGATACCGCAGAAATGCTGGGGCTTTCCAACCTCTCTGCCGTCACTCTCCGTGCCGAAGCGGGCGGTAGAGACCCCAAATACCGCGAGCAATTTGACGTGGCTTGCGCCAGAGGCGTGTCTAACTTGCGTGTGCTGTGTGAATACTGCCTTCCTTTTGTGAAGGTGGGCGGGCTCTTTATTGCCATGAAAGGGCAGGGAGCAGACAGGGAAGCAGGAGATGCCAAACGCGCCATTGCCATGCTGGGCGGCAAGCTGAAAAGCGTTGTGCCCTGTCCGATTACCGACGGTAAAGAGGTGGTGGGCCACCAACTGGTCATCATTGAAAAAATCTCTGCCACAAGCCAGACCTACCCCCGTGACAACAGTCAGATTACCAAGAAACCCCTTTGATTTTCTTTTCGTCTCAAATTTCTATACATAAAATTCATCTTCATTTGTGAGGCAGTTTATGGGAATGAAAATTACACTTGCAGGCGACCAGGGAAGCGGTAAAAGTACCGTTGCCAAGCTCCTGCTGGAAGCTACAGGCGCCACTTATTACTCCACCGGCGCATATGCGCGCGCATACGCCACCCGTATGGGTATGGACGTGAACACCTTCGGTGACTACACCCAAGCCCATCCCGAAATTGACTATGAGATCGACAGCACTTTGAAGCCTCTGTCCGAAGACGACGGCAACTGGGTCATTGACTCCCGCATGGCGTGGCATTTTGTAAAAGGCAGTTTTACCGTCTTTCTCTTTGCCGACCGTGTAGAAGCCGCAGGCCGCATTTTCCACGCAGGCAGAGTGACCGAGAAGTTTTCTTCTTTGGAAGAAGCCATCGTGGACATCGGCCACCGCCGACAGGTGGAAATTGAGCGTTACCGTGACCTCTATCATGTCAACATTTACGATCCCCAAAACTACGCCCTTCTGGTAGACACCACCCACGCTACCCCTCAGCAGATTGCCGACCGCATTCTGGAGGGATACAAGCTCTGGGAAGAAAACAAGAATATTTCCCTTCGCTATATCTGCCCTGCCACACTCCTGTATCCGGATGATGAAACGGATGCCGAGGAGCTGGCAAAAGCCTGTCTTAAAATTGAAATGGGCGAAGCACTCACCCCCTGCGAGGTGGTGCAAAAAGACGGCAACTATTATCTGGCGGGCAATGCCGCAACGGCGGTTGCAGGTGCCATGTTTGATTTGCCCCACGTTCCCTTCGTTTTTGTGGACGAACTGCCCTGTGACCCCAATCTCAAGTATGTAAAAATGGAGAATTTGCTCTCATGCTGAACCTGAAAAAGAAAGCCGCAGAAGCGGTTGTACAAGCCGCAAAAATTGCGTTTCCCGATGCCGTGCTGTCTGTGGACACGCTGGCAGACCTTTTGGAATATCCCCCCAGCGACGATATGGGGGACCTGGCATTCCCTTGCTTTAAGCTGGCAAGAGACCTGCGCACCGCCCCTCCCAAAATTGCCATGGCGTTGGCTGAGCATTGCCAAAGTCCTGCCTTCAGTGCCGTGGAAGTGGCAGGCGGTTATCTGAATTTCCGCATCAATTTTACCGAATATGGCAAAAACCTCTGCCAAAATATTCAAAATCAAGGGGAACTGTACGGTTCTCCCCAAAACGGACACGGCAAAACCGTGGTGCTGGACTATTCCTCTCCCAACGTGGCGAAGCCTTTCCACGTAGGTCATCTCGGTACCACCGTCATTGGCCACTCTCTCAAGCTTCTCCATGAGTTTGCGGGCTACAAGTGCATTGGTATCAACCATTTGGGCGACTGGGGTACCCAGTTTGGTAAACTCATCGTTGCCTACCGCAACTGGGGTTCCAAAGAAGCCGTAGAAGAAAGAGAAATTGACGAGCTGGTGGCGCTCTACGTCCGTTTCCATCAGGAAGCCGAAAAGGATGCCTCTCTGGAAGATGCCGCCCGCGCCGAATTTAAAAAGCTGGAGCAGCACGATCCCGAAAATATCGCCCTTTGGAAATGGTTTATTGAAATCAGCCTCAGAGAATACCAGAAGACCTACGGTCAACTGGGCATCACCTTTGATTCCTACAACGGCGAAAGCTTTTATACCGACAAAATGCCCCGCCAGATTGAACTCCTCCGCGAGAAAAATCTGATGAAGATTGACGACGGCGCATCGGTGGTAGACCTGTCCGAATGGAACATGCCCGTATGCTTGATTCTGAAGCGCGACGGCTCTACTCTTTACCCCACTCGCGACATTGCCGCCGCCGCTTACCGTGCAGAGAATTATCACTTTGATAAATGTATCTACGTTACCAGCGCAGGCCAGTCCCTCCACTTTGCCCAATGGTTCAAGGTGGTAGAGCTGATGGGCTACGATTGGGCGGATAAACTGGTCCACGTACCCTACGGTACCGTCAGCATCAACGGTGAAAAGCTGGCCACCCGTACGGGCAACGTGATCTTGCTCAAGGATCTGTTCAAAACCGCTATTGAAAAAGTCCGCGAGATCAGTCGCGAGAAAAACGAACAAAACGAAAATGCCGAAGAAATTGCCGAGGCTGTAGGCGTTGGCGCGGTAGTGTTCTACTATCTCTCCAACAACCGTATGCGCGACATTAACTTCGTTTTGGAGGATGCGCTCTCCTTTGACGGCAATACAGGGCCCTATGCCCAGTACACCTACGCCCGCACCTGCAGTATTCTCAGCCGTGCGGAAGGCAAAGGCAGTTACTCCGCCGCATCCGTTACCCCCGAGGAAGCAAGTCTGCTCAAAACCCTTGGTATGTTCCCCGAGCGTGTGGCCGCCGCCATTGCGGAATACGAGCCCTCCTACGTCACAAGATACATTCTGGATCTTTGCGCCGCCTTTAACCGTTTCTACCATGCGTGCCATATCCTGTCCTGTGAGGACAAAGACGTAAGAGAAAGCCGCATCGCCCTGACCGCCTGCGTCAACAGCGTACTGGGAAAAGCCCTTGAACTGATTTGCATGAAGAAAACCGAGAAAATTTAAGTAGGAGATAGAAGGAAATGTCCGGACATAGCAAGTGGAACAACATTAAACGTAAAAAAGAAAAAACCGACGCCGCCAAAGCGAAGATCTTTACCAAAATCGGTAAAGAAATGGCCATCGCCATCCGCGAGGGCGGTCCCGACCCCGTCAACAACAGCAAGCTTCGTGAACTGATTTCCAAAGCAAAGGCAAACAACGTGCCCAACGAAAACATTGAGCGTTGCATCAAGAAGTTTTCGGGCAATACCGATATTGTCTACGAAGAAATCACCTACGAAGGCTACGGCCCCGGCGGTGTGGCTGTCATCGTGGAAACTGCCACCGATAACCGCAACCGTACCGCAGGCAACATCCGTTCCTATTTTTCCAAATACCACGGAAACATGGGGCAAACCGGTTGCGTCAGCTACCTCTTTGAAGAAAAGGGCCTGATCGTGATTGTGGACGAAGACGAAGAGATCGACGAAGACGCTTTGATGGAAACCGCTCTGGAAGCAGGCGCCGCAGATTTCCGAGGCGAAGAGGGCGTGTATGAAATCTTCACCGAGCCCGACGATCTGGAAGCCGTCAGAGACGCTCTCCGCGATGCAGGATACACCCTTGACTCTGCAGAGCGCGCACAGATCCCCTCTACTTACACCCGTCTGGAAAGCGAAGACGACTGCAAATACATGGATCTGCTGCTTTCCCGTCTGGAAGAAGACGAAGACGTGCAAGAAGTGTTCCATAACTGGGAGCATGACGAAGACTAACTGATTTTTTCCCTATCAAACCGGTGTTTCTTTGCGGCGTTTGCCCTTTGACACCGGTTTTGCTATCATCTTATTTCCCATAGGAGCTTCATGTGAAAGAAAAAATTATCTCCTCTGCCGACGCCCTTATTGGCAACACCCCGCTTTTGTCTCTTTCCCATATTGCTGAGGTATACGCCAAGGACACAGAAATCCTCGCCAAGTGCGAATGGCTCAACCCCGGAGGGTCGGTCAAAGA
>JAZOBX010000081.1:0-4940 GCA_045596205.1 Eubacteriales bacterium
GCCAAAGTTCAGTCTCTGACTACCTGCATATCCGTCTTCAAAGGTCTTGGAAGAGGAGTCGATTTTCGTTTTTGCACTGTAGTGAATGGTGAAAAATTCGTCGGTGCCTGCCTGTTCGGTGTCACCGTCTGCTTTTGCGCCCGCGGAAAGTGCGGCAAGATCTGTGCTGGTATCAAGAACGTGAACGATCTCGTCAGTCGCTTCTGCTGCGCTTGTCGGGGTAATCATCGCCAAAACGATCAAGGTCATCATCATGATGGCAGAGATGATTCTTCTGGTCAAGGTTGTTTTCATGTTTTCCTCCTATAAAATGTGGGTATTTGATTTGTAAATTTACATTCGCCAGTAGAGTTTTCGGGTATACACTACTTCTATATGTATAACAATTTTACATCAAAGTCATTTTAAACTCCTTAATTTTTTTGACTACAAATTTGTAGTGTCTTAATTTTTTTGATTTTGATTGTTTTTTTACACATAGATTATAAAAAATTTAAACGGCATTTTGTGTACTTTTAACAAAAAAAAGAAGAGGCTGTCGCAAATGCAAGTTTGCGACAGCCCCAAGGGGCAAACCGATTGAGAGCAGAAATTTTTGTGTGCGCTTCTGTCAGAATTTAGATATATCCCTGCAAGAAATTTTGCAAAAGTTTCGGTCAATCGGGCTCTGTGAAATTCGTGTCCAAAGCGCTTCTCTCCCGCGCTTTGGTGGGGGAGACGCCGTACTTTTTCTTGAACTTATATGAAAAATAGTTGCTATCGCTGAATCCGCAAAAATATGCGATATCGCTGATGGCTCTGCCCGGCTCGTTGGCGAGGATATATTCCGCCCTTTGGAGTCTGAACAGCGTCAGATACTCGTTGAAGCCAAAGCCCGTTTCTTTTTTAAAGAGTCTGGACAGATGCTCGGGGCTGACGCTCATAATACGCGCCACCGCAGAAAGTCTGACGTCATTCATATAATTTTTTTGTATGTACTTGACGGTTTTCTGAATGATGGCGTTGCCGTCTGCCTCGTGCTTTTTCTCATTTCCGTTTCTGATCATCAGCAAAAGCAGTTGTTCCGTGTAGGCTTTCAGCGCATGAATGGAAAGGGAATCCTTCTTGAGATATTCGTATTCGATCATGTCAAAAACCGCATCAATTTGCTCTGAGATCGCCTTGTTGCGGTAAAGATAGCCCAAACTGAGAGTGGCGGCAAGTATTTCCTGGGAAATAAAGGATTCGGGAAAGTTGATGAGATGTCTGGAGTGGGGCTTTGCGCCGTAATTCGTGCGGTGAATCGTGCCTGCGGGAATCAGAATCACGTCGCCCGAAACCACGTCATAGGCTCTGTTGTCTATAAAGTAGTTGCACTTCCCTTCCTTCATATAGTACAGCTCAAAAGCGGTGTGATAATGCTCGGTCGCCACACTGCCCTTGATGTTTTCGCGTTTGTTGAAATAATAATCACTGGTATCGCCGATCAGCAACGTTTTCAAATGTACCTCCCTCAGCCCGACTGCGAGCTGTCTTACCGTGGGTTTTTACATGATTATAGCACAAAATATCAAAAAAATCAATAAAAACCGCATTTTGTCCCTAAATGATGCTAATTTTATTAAGGTAATTGATTCTCATTTGCTATAAAATAGTATCAAGAGATATTTTAGTTTGTGCATGGGAGGAAATATATGAAATACACCGATCATAGCGTTACCGATATTAAGATTGCCTACGTGGGCGGCGGCTCACGGGGGTGGGCGTGGAAGCTGATGAGCGACCTGGCTTCTGCCCACGATATTTCCGGCTGTGTAGATCTCTACGATATTGACTTTGAGGCGGCAGAGCATAACGAAATCATCGGCAACCGCGTGAGCGAAGCAAAGGGCGCAAAGTCCCGCTGGACCTACCGCGCAAGAAAAACCCTTGGTGAGGCACTCTCGGGGGCGGATTTCGTGATTATTTCCATTCTTCCCGCCACCTTTGACGAAATGGACAGCGACGTACATACCCCCGAGCAATACGGCATCTATCAACCCGTAGGCGACACCACCGGCCCCGGCGGGATCATCAGAGCCCTGCGTACCGTACCTATGATGGAGGTCATTGCCAAAGGTATTAAGACCTATTGCCCGAAAGCTTGGGTCATCAACTATACAAATCCTATGGCGCTCTGCGTAAAGGCGCTGTATGACACCTTCCCCCAAATCAAGGCCTTTGGCTGCTGTCACGAGGTTTTTGCCGTGCAGGAGCTGATTGCAAAGTCTGTTGAGGAGACCCTTGGCATAGAGGTGGGCGGACGCGATGCCATGAAGGTCAACGTTGTGGGTGTCAATCACTTTACCTGGATCACAGATGCAAAATGTCACGATATTGATGCCTACAAGATCTACGGCGAATATGCCAAGCGCCACAGAGCTGAAGGGATTGATATGAAAAACCCCGAATCTGTGTTTGAATACAGACACAAGGTCAAGTTTGACCTGTATCTGCGCTACGGCGTGATTGCGGCGGCAGGCGACAGACACCTGGCGGAATTCTGCGACGGAGACTGGTATCTGGATTCTCCCGAGCAGGTAGCCGACTGGGGATTTAAGCTCACTCCTGTCAGCTGGAGAAAAAAGGACCTTGCGGCTCGCCTGGAAAGAAGCAGACGTCTACGGAGTGGCGAAGAGGAGGTCAGAATTGAAACCTCAGGCGAGGACGGCGTCAGACAAATTCGCGCCATTCTTGGACTTGAGGACTATGTGACAAACGTCAATCTGCCAAACGTGGGGCAGATCCCCAATCTTCCTCTTGGGCTGATTGTGGAAACCAACGCCGCCTTCCGCGACGACTCTGTGACCCCTGTTATGGCAGGAAACATTCCCGAGGGCGTCTGGTCCTTGGTGGCCCGCGCGGCGGATGAGCAGCTGACGGTGGCAAAAGCGGCAAGAGAGCGGGATCTGGAGCTGGCATTCAGAGCCTTCTGCCAGAGCCCCCTTGTGCGGCTGGATATCCCCCAAGCGAGAGCTTTGTTTGACAAAATGATTGACAATACGAAAGCATATCTTAAGGAGTATTTCCAATAAGTAGGAGGGCTTATGATGAATTTCAGTAAAACAAAACGTCCCGAAAGAATCATCCAATTCGGCGAAGGCGGTTTTTTGCGCGGATTCGTGGATTGGATGCTGCAAAAAATCAATGAAAACAGCGATTTCAACGGTAGCGTAGTGGTGGTGCAACCCATTGAGATGGGGATGTGCGATACCCTCAGCGCCCAGGACTGTCTCTACACCCACATCATCAGAGGCGTGGAGGGCGTTGAAAGTGGCATCATTGACGTGATCTCCAGATGCGTCAAGCCCTACGATGATTTTGAAGCTTACCTGAAGCTGGCGGAAAATCCCGACTTCAGATTTATCGTGTCCAACACAACGGAATCGGGCATCGTCTTTTCCGAAGAGGATCAAATCACAGATGCGCCCCCCAAAAGCTTCCCTGCCAAACTCACGCTGCTACTGAAGAAAAGATACGAGCTGGGGCTGGGCGGATTTATTTTCCTGCCCTGCGAGCTGATCAACAGAAACGGTGACAACCTCAAAGCCTGCGTGCTTAAATATGCAGACCTCTGGCAGCTTGGAGACGGCTTTAAGCAATGGATCGAAAACGAAAATATCTTTACCAACACCTTGGTGGACCGCATCAACACGGGGTATCCCAGAGAGGAACAGCTTGACCTGGGATATGAAGACAAAATGGTCAACACGTCGGAGTTTTTCCATTTATGGGTCATTGAAACAGACCACGATCTGGACAAAGAGCTTCCCTTCTCCTCCTGCGATCTCAACGTGATTATCACGCGCGATAAGCTGGAGATGTACAGAACGAGAAAGGTGCGCATACTCAACGGCGCCCATACCTCCCTTGTGCCCTACGCCCTGCTTTCGGGCTTTGATACGGTCAAGAGCTGTATAGACGATGATACCATGAGAGAGCACGTAAGAAAATGCGTGTTTGACGAGATCATCCCCACCCTTGACCTTCCAAAAGACGAGCTGGAAAGCTATGCCGCAAGTGTGATTGAGCGGTTTTCTAACCCCTATATCAAGCATTACCTGTCCTCTATTGCCTTAAACTCCGTCAGTAAGTTCAAGGTTAGAGTGCTTCCCTCTATTCTTACCTATATTGAAAGATTCGGGAAAATCCCGCCTACGCTGGTATTCTCACTTGCCAAGCTTATAGAGTTCTACCAACACGGCACCCCCAACGATGACAAGGAAATCATTGATTTCATCAAGACCCATACCGTGCGCGAGATTCTCGCAAACGAGGCGTTCTTCGGGCAGGATATCTCCTTTTTGACGGAGGAGGTCGAGGCATGCAGATAAACCGCCTGGACAATGTGGATATCTGTCTTGAAGACGGACATAAATACGCCCTGGTCGATATCAAAAAAGGCGAAAATATCATCAAGTACGGCAACCCCATCGGACACGCCACCCAGGATATCAAAAAAGGGGAGCACGTACATACCCACAACGTCAAAACAAACCTTTCGGGCAATCTGGAATATGCATATATTCCAAAGACGTTTCCCATTCCCTACGGCCCGGATGACCGCACCTTTATGGGATATGTGCGGGAAAACGGCAGTGTGGGTATCAGAAACGATATCTGGATCGTCAACACGGTGGGTTGCATCAACAAGGTAGCGGAAAGAATCGCCGCCGCAACAGGCGCATACCACTTCCCTCACCCCTTCGGATGCTCACAGCTCGGAGACGATCAGTCCATCACCCAAAAGATCCTGAAGGGTATGGTCAACCATCCCAACGCGGCAGGTGTTTTGGTGTTGGGGCTGGGCTGTGAAAACAACAATATCGAGGCGTTCCGCTCTGTGCTCGGTGATGTGGATGAGAGGCGCGTAAGGTTTCTCATCGCGCAGGAGCATGAGGATGAGGTGGCAGAAGGCATCA
>JAZOBX010000082.1:0-4310 GCA_045596205.1 Eubacteriales bacterium
TGACGTGGTACTGTTCGGCGGAGACGGAACGGTAGGAACGTTGGTCAATGCGCTGTACGACTATCCAATAAAGAATGAGATCTATTACTATCCCTGCGGAACGGGAAACGATTTCGCAAGAGACCTGGGAAAGGCTGAAGCCAACAGTATTATTCTCATCAATGACTATATCGAAAAGCTTCCAAAAGTCACGGTAAACGGAATGGAAAGACGGTTTATCAACGGTGTTGGCTTTGGGATTGACGGTTATTGCTGTCAGGTTGGAGATTTACTGAAACGAAAAGGGAAACAGCCCAACTATACATCCATTGCTGTCAATGGTCTTTTGTTTCATTTTAAGCCCGTCAATGCAACAGTGACCGTTGATGGCAGAAAAATGCGCTTTCATAAGGTTTGGATCGCTCCCACAATGTACGGCAGATATTATGGTGGCGGAATGATGCCTGCCCCCCAACAGAATCGCAACGCAGAACAGAAAAAGGTTTCCTTGATGGTGTTTCATAATGCGGGAAAATTGCGAGCACTCGGTATTTTTCCATCCTTATTTAAAGGAAAGCACGTCAAATATACGAATTGTGTCAGTCTGTATGAAGGAAAAAGTATTTCCGTTTGCTTTGACCAACCGAGAAGCTTGCAGATCGACGGAGAAACAGTGGAAAATGTAATAGAGTATACAGTAGAAGTATAATAGGGAGATATGCTTTATGAATAAAGAAAAGCTTATCGTTGTGATTCCCGCGTATGAACCGCCCCGTGAGTTCATTGACTATGCAAGACAGGTTGCGGCTATTGCGGATAAACTCGTAGTTGTCAATGACGGTAGCGGAAGGGAATACGACGGCATATTTCAACAAATACAGGAAATAGAAAATGCAATTTGTCTTTCTTATACTGAAAACCGCGGCAAGGGATACGCCCTGAAAATGGCTTTCAGATTTTGCGTAGAAAACTATGGCGGTGACAGCATATGCGTAACAGCAGATTGCGACGGACAGCACAGCATTGAAGATTTACAGCGTGTAGCGGAAAGTGCGTTTGCTCATCCAAGCGCAATCGTACTCGGTGCGAGAGATTTTGATCTGCACTGTGTGCCTAAAAGAAGTAAAATGGGAAATACAAGTATTCGCAGAATATTCAAATGCCTCTACGGTCTTGATTTAACAGACACACAAACGGGTCTTCGCGGTTTTTCCGTAGCACTTGCGCAAAGGTTTTTATCCGTCAAAGGCGACCGCTTTGAATTTGAAATGAATATGCTGATCTACGCGAAAAAAAGCGATGTGCCTGTTTGTGAAGTGCCTATCCAAACCATCTATCCCAACAACCCCGAAGACCACGTCTCTCATTTTAAAACTATCAGAGACAGCCTGCGCGTCATCGGTGCGGTGATCAGATATCCCGGTCGGTATGTTCTATCCTCTTCACTTGCGGGCATACTTGACATACTTGTGTTCTTCATTCTGTCAAGCCTGGTTTTGGGAGAGGTCAGCGCGATCAATACGCTGATTGCAACCGTAAGCGCAAGAGTTGCCTCGTCGCTGCTGAACTTCTGCCTGAACAGAAAGTACGTATTTGCAGGAAAAAGCAGAAAATCCATTTTCAGATACTATACTTTATGGTTTTGCCAGCTTGGTGCTTCTTATGGCTTGGTATTCCTCTTTGGTAATATACTCGGCTTGCCCATGACACCGACAAAACTGATAGGGGATCTGATACTGGCGTGCTTTAGTTATCAGATTCAGAATCATTGGGTATTCGGAAATGAGCGGGCTGTCGGTTTTTACGGTGCGTTTGGTTGCTGGATCCGCGCAGTAGGAAGGGTGTTTACCAAAAAATACAAAAGCGGCGTTGTCATTCCGGAAGAGCCAACGGTGTATATATGTAGGCATTTAAATATGCACGGTCCTCTTACCACACTCATCAGGCTGGATTTTCACGTGCATCCCATGATTCTCTCTTGCTTTTTTGATAAAGAAGAATGCTATCGGCAATACGCTGATTTCACCTTTACCGCAAGGGCAGGGAAAGCAAAGAAAAAACATAATGCTAAAGCGTATATAGCCAGCCGTATCGTGCCCCATGTCATGAAATCCCTTCGCGGCATTCCCGTGTACAGAGGGGATGACGTTCGTTCCACGCATACCGTGCGGGAAGCACTTGCTTATCTAAAATGCAAAGAAAGCGTGATTGTCTATCCCGATATTGATTACACAGCAGGCTATGAAAGCGAAAGTGATATTTACCAGGGATTTCTGCTCCTCGGTCAGCTATACAAGCGCGATACGGGAAAAAGCCTTCGGTTTGTTCCACTGTTTATAGATGAAGGTAAAAAGCGTATTACGGAATACCCTTATATAGCAGTAGATGATTTCAAAGAACGTAAAGCCCAAGCAAACTATATTAAAGCGTCAATTAATGGACGCTCATACGAGAAAAAATGACGCAAAAAGAAAAAAAGAATTGTATCAAAAAATTAATCGTCTCCGCTGTGAGTATAGCTTTTCTTGCTTTGGCGGGTACAGCCTTGTTTCGGCACTTAGGACTCCATGACGTGACGCGCCAGGAGGTGCAGGACTTTATTGCTTCAAAGGGGGCAGCCGCACCTTTTCTGTATATTTTGCTCAGTTTTGCGCAAGTCACGCTCATACCCATACCCGGCGCCATCACGATTTTGGCAGGGAACTATTTGTTTGGGCCTCTCAAAGCCTTCATTTATTCTTACATAGGGATGCTGCTTGGCGCCATGACTGCATTTTTCCTGGGGAAGTGGATCGGCAGACCGTTCGTCAATTGGATTGCAGGAAGCAAAGAAAAAGCGGATGAATGGATCGGCAGGCTGAAGGGACGCGAAAAGATCGTGATGTTCTTTATGTTTTTGCTTCCGCTATTTCCTGACGATCTGCTATGTGCAATAGCGGGAATGCTACATTATACAGCTTTTGAATTCCTTATTGTGCAGCTGATTACCCGAACAAGTTCCATTTTTGGAACGCTGTTCTTTATGTCAGGAGAGTTCATACCTTACAATGCCTGGGGAACTTCGCTTGTGATGATACTTGTAATCGCAGGCGCTGTCGGTTTTTACTTGATGCTGAAAAATTATGAAGCCATTGAAAAGAAAATGCGTGCCGTATTCAGAAGAAATAAAAAAGAAAACGGCACGAAACTAAAAAAGGAAGGTGATGAAAGTGACAGTAGTTATTGATACGAAAGGAACCGATAAAGGCGTTGAGACGGTTATAAAAGGTGTCTCAATGGCATTACAAAAATTTTCGGATGTCAATTATTTGCTTGTGGGAGATAAAAAATGCATTCGTGAGCTTTGCATGGCGTATGCAGTTCCTTTTTCGCGCATTGACATATTGGATGCCCCACAAGAAATTACAAATTACGACAACCCCCTGGAAGCAGTCCTGCAAAAAAGAGATTCCTCTATGGTGAGAGCGTTGGAAGCTCTTTCGGAAAGAGAGGATTTGTTTGGCTTGCTTAGCGCGGGAAATACAGGTGCTTTATTGGTAAGTGCCATGCGTTACCTGCGGACTGATGCGGGGGGCAGACCTGCTCTTGCGGCTCTGCTGCCGTCGGAGAGCGGCGGTTTCGTGTGTGTGGTGGATACCGGAGCCAATGTAGACTCTACACCGCAGATGCTGCATCATTTCGCCCATCTTGGCAGTGCCTTTATGAAAGAGGCCTACGGCATTGAAAAAGCAAGAATCGGTCTTCTTTCCGTCGGCGCAGAAAAAGGGAAGGGCAACAAGCTGGTAAAGGAAACCTATCCCCTTCTTGAAGGGGATGCATCGTTACGGTTTGTTGGGAACGTAGAAGGTACAAGCGCGCTCTCGGGCGTATGCGACGTTTTAGTGTGCGACGGCTTTGCAGGGAATCAGGTGCTGAAAATGACGGAAGGCGCTGCAAAGCGCGTGATCAAAGACGTCATCCGATATGCAAAGAAAAATCAAAGCGAGGAAGTGGCGGCTCTTGCAAAGCATCTTTTCAGTATCTACGATATGGAGTCGCTTGGAGGCGCAAACCTGCTGGGTGTCAGAAAGCCGGTTATTAAAATGCACGGAAGCGCAAATGAAAAGACCGTGGTGAATTCCACGGAAATGCTCATTCATATTGCGAAGCACAAAGCTATATTTGATGCGGAAAAATACAAGTCATAGGAGAAGGAAAATGCTTGAAACATTAAAAGAAATACTGTCAATTGTGGTGCCTGAAGCGGACCTGACAAACGTAACCGAAGACATGAGACTCAAGGAAGATCTGGGCTTTGATTCGCTTTCCGTGCTGATGTTTGCGATGGAAAT
>JAZOBX010000083.1:0-2728 GCA_045596205.1 Eubacteriales bacterium
TGGGCGTGGGCTTTCAGAGGAATTTCGCCGCGCAGTACGGGAATCATGGCTTCCAGCTTCATATCAAAACGAGGATCTTTGCCGTTTTCTTTCTCTTCCAGATAGTAACGGGCTTTGAAGAGCAGCTCACGGAGGAGAGCGGCGGTGCCCATTCTGGTCATGGGGCTTTTCTTTGCGCCCTGACCGTAGCAACGCTTGGGATTTTCGCCAAAGGCGCATTTCATAGCGCCTGCTTCTTTGACCAACATATTGTCCACCCGTTTGCCGTGAAGCTTGATGATGGCGAAGGTGCCGCCCACCACGTTGGCACTGCCCGGGCCTGTGCAGGCGCAGGTGACGCCGCCTGCTACGGCAAGTCCAAAGGCTTCGTCCTGAGGGTTGATAGAGTCGATGGCGCGGAGATGGGGGGTGATGGGGTCAACGATTTCGTTGTAGTCATGGCCTTCCCAGCCCATACCTTCGTTATCCAGACCGATATGGCAATGGGCTTCTACCAGACCCGGAGTGACCAGACGGCCTTCGGCATCAATAATATTGGCGCCAACAGGCAGAGGCAGCTTTTCACCAACGGCAAGGATCTTGCCGTCTTCAAAGGCGATCATGCCCGAGGGAATGTCCTGACCCGCCATGGTTTTGATGCGGGCATTTACGATAATGTTCATATGTATTCTCCATTCCGTCGCTTTGCGACTTTGTTTAATTAGAAGATGTAGCACTCCATGGGGAAGCATTTGACGGTTTTGCCGTTAAAGGTGAGGGTTTGCAGGGTGTAGTTTGCCACGTAGATTTTGCCGCTTGGCATCCGAACCGCTTGAAAAGAGGGGAGGTTTTGCAGAATTTCGGCAGAATTGGGTGCGTTTCGCAGGGTAATTGCATAGGCATATTGGTCAGTGACGTCCTCTATGGTGGCAAGGAATACATCACCTTCTATTGCTTTTGGCAGGCTTTCGCGGTTATTGCGCTGTATGTTGCCTATGCGATGATTGACGGCAAAATGCCCTTTGCCCGAAAGGATATGGTAACTGAATTTGCCTGAGTGGGCAAGGGTGGAACTTTGGATGTCCGTATTTTGGGCAAAGGCTTGGTCAATAGTGGTATGGAGGGGCTTACCCGTGGCATTCTCAATATTTGTACCCAGCGCCACAAGAGTGCCGTTTTCCACCACGAACGTGGAAATATAGGAGATACCGTCATGCTCCACGCGCTGGGTGAGGATACCGCCTCTTTTGGCGGTGGCGCAGGCCAGACGGCGATCCCAACAGACCTTGCCTGTCCATTTTGGGTCACGGGCAAGAATCTCCTCGTCGGTTTCATCAAAGGTGGTGGTACCCGGAACAAAGGCGTAGTCAAAGAGGGGGTCAATGTTGGAGTATTCTTTGCCTGTGCCCATAAAGCAGGTCTTGGAGCCGTAGGTCATATGGTAGCAAAGCACTCCTTCGCCGTTGCAATGCTCCGCGCCCATTTCGCCTTGGTTCATGCCTGTGATGCCAAAATAGCATCCTTTGTATTTGTGGGAAAGGTGGCTGATATAGGGGAAAAAGACGGTGTGCATTTTAGGGGCTTTCTTCCCTTCCATCTCAGAGAGAAACGCCAGCATTTCCTCTTTGCGGGGAAGGCGAGGCACAAGGGTCAGGGCTTTGACGGCTGTTTTGATCTCGCCCACGTGAAGCGCATCCTTGCGGGACAGTTCCCTGCCCACAGCATGGAAATCATAGTAGCCTCGGTGGGTAAAATGTCTGGCGCCGTCCAGAAATTGGCTCAAAAACAAGTTCAACGCCTTCTTGGAAAAGGGGACAGAGGCAGAGAGGAAGGCGCAAATCATAGGGGTGACGCATACAAGAAAAGACCGTCCGTAGCCACCGCTATACCATCTGGTGCCGTGTTGATAAAAGGAATGGTCGGGATTGATACCCTCGGAGGCAGGGCGGAGAAATTGGTATTCGATCTCCCGCTTGACGTTTTTTACAATTTCTTTATCCTCTGTCAAAAGGGCGTAGGTAAAGCTGGTGGTCATGCCCCAAAGGAAGTTGGCGCCCGTCCATGCGCCACTGGGAGGAGCATCCTCCCAGTTGTCTCTGAAGCCTGCTTCTATTTGGGGAATATCCAGATAGGTACCCCGTTTTATGCGGATTTTCAGAGGGGGTTTTAGTTTATTTGGAAGAATTTCCTCTGCAAGAAGGGCGATTTGCCCCAGCCGCATGGGCACGCCAATATCGTTATGCCACCAGTTGGGGCAGATGTAATCGTGGGAGAGCCAATGGCGGAGAAGCCCAATGATCACGCAGGCATTTTCGGGGCATTTCTGCCCTTCTTCGCCGTATGCGCCTACAAGGGCAAGGAGACGAATAACGTGCTCGCCTGCGGGCCAGACGGATTTTAAGGGGGAGGTATAATCCAGATCTGCAAAGCAAAGCCCGCCCTCTCCATCGTCTTTCAGATGAGAGAGAAGGGTTTTGGGAGACAGATTTTGCTCCGCAAGCTTACGCCAGAGATAGTCTCGGTAGGCGTGTTTAATTGCCGAAATGGTGGTGTCCATCATCTGCCGCTCCTTTTTTGGGAATGGATTTCAATGTCGCCATCAGCTCGTCATTGTGGTTTTGGTAAAGTTGACGGGGGGTGCATTGGTGTTTTTTGCACAGTGCGGCGGCGTAGCCGATGACTTCACCCATCATCCCGCCCGTACGCATGTCGCGGACGGTGCCCAGAGCATCGTGGGAAACGCTGATAT
>JAZOBX010000084.1:0-4742 GCA_045596205.1 Eubacteriales bacterium
CTGCCACGGTGGCGGGGGTGGAGTTTTTGAAGGTGTCAATGGCGGTTTCCAGAATGGCGGCAGTGTTTTCATCCTCGGTGGTGGGCTTCTGGATACTCAGAAAAGGCTCGCCTGCATCCCATTTAGTGCAAACGGCGCTGAGTACCTCGGCAATCACATGGGAGAGCACCTGAGAGCTGCCCACGTCGCCTGCGATATTTTTGATGGCGTTGGCTTGCGCTTCGCCAAAGTCTTCCAGCTTCACGTCTTTCAGAGGCAGGGCGTGCAGAATGATATTGGAATACTGCTTGATTTCTTTGTTCCAGTCCACGGAAAGGGTTTCGCCCTCTGTGGTGGTGTAATAGGCGTTGGTCAGGTAGGTAAATGCGGATTCGCCGCCCATTTCAAATACCGCGCGGGAGACGGGATGCAGCAGAATCTCATCGGTGACCACAGTCACTTCCTGTTTGACGGCTTGGTAGTTTTCGCCGGAAACGGCTTGGTCAGTGACGGCGAGCACGTCGTCTGCCATGGCAGAATAACCGATCAGAGGGAACAGAAACACGAAGGTCAGAATCACCCCACGGACAGCGCCCAGTAAACCGCCCGACAGGCGGTTGATCTTAGAGGGATGGTCGTTTTTGGGGAATACAAAACGCAAGATCAGACAAATAATGCCTGCGGCAATGCCCAAGACGATGCGGTACAGTCCGAAAAACAGTCCAAAGAGAAGGGGACCCATCAAAGAAAAGGGAATCAGCATAATCAGAGACAGCGTGCCGGGGAGCGCATCCGCAAGTTCTATGAACGCATCGGCATATTCTGCCAGGCGGGGCTCAGCCATCACCGCCGCTTGCCATTCCTCGGGAGAGGTAGGTCTGCCCAGACCGATCAGTATATCACTCGTCATGCCAAAGGCAAGAAGGGCGGCAGCAACCACCACGCCGAGATACACCAGCGCGCGCCAAAACCGTTTTCTCATACCCACGAGAAAACCGCCCAGCACCGTCACGGCGGCAAAAGCGTAAATGGAAACGGAAACGATTGCATTGGTATCCATACAAAGTCCTCCAAAATAAGTCATGATTGATTTACATTATTATCATAGCATATTTTCTACTCTTCGTCAAATCTTTTTTGAAAAAGGAAAAAACTGTTCTCCTCTTGCTTTTTTGGGGGTCATATTATATAATGATTGGAGATAGAAGAATAAAGGGAAAAATCCCCAAAGGAGCAAATATGGACAGAACCTGGACCAAACTGACCGTTACCGCAAAAACAGAAGATTTAGACGCCGTATGCGGGGTCATGTGTCTTGTTGACAACGGACTGATGATTGAAGACTACAGCGACTTTTCCTTTTCGGATATGTACGGAGAATTGGTGGACGAGACCATTCTCAACGCCGACACCGACCATGTGAAGGTGTCGCTCTTCGTACCCGAAGAAAAGCCGCTCCCCGAAATATACAGCTTTATTGCCGCAGGGCTGAGAGAAGCAGGGCTGGACTGCAAAATTGACACCGAAAACCTGGCGGAAGACGACTGGGCAGAGGGCTGGAAGAAATACTATAAGCCCATCCACATCGGCAGACTTTCCGTTGTGCCCGCCTGGGAGCGTTACGAGGCGGCAGAAGGGGAAGTGGTGGTGAGAATGGACCCCGGCATGGCCTTTGGCACCGGCACCCATGAAACCACCCATCTGGTCATGACCATCCTGGAGCAGGAAATCAAGGGGGGCGAGCGCTTCCTTGACGTGGGTTGCGGCAGTGGGATTCTCTCTATTTGCGCCTCCAAGCTGGGGGCGGACTTCTGCGCCGCCTACGACATTGACCCCGTGGCTGTAGCGGTTGCCAAAGACAACGTGGAAAGCGACGGCGCGAAAAACATTATCTGCGGCGTGTCCGACCTGCTCTCGGGCGTGGACAAAACCGCGCCATATACCTTTGTGGTGGCAAATATCGTGGCAGACATTCTGCTCCGTATGCTCCCCGACCTGGCAGACATTCTTGCCCCCAAAGCCAAGGTGATTCTCTCGGGTATTATCCGCGAGAGAGCAGAGGAAATGGAGCAAGCTCTGGTAGGCCTTGGATACAAGCTCATCCGCACCGAATACGAAAACGACTGGACCGCCATTCTGGCAGAAAAGGAGTAAGCATGCCCCGATTTTTTGTTTTGCCCGAGCAGGTGAGCGAGGGCGAGATTTTCATCACAGGGCAGGATGCCTTTCATATCGCCCGCACGCTCCGCATGGCGGTGGGGGACGGTATCACCGTCTGCGACTCCACCTATACCTATGAGGCAGAGCTGACGGAAATCCGCGACGAGCGGGTGCTGTGCCGCATTACCCACAAAAAAGAGGACTCCAGCGAGTCTCCTCTTTCCATTCATCTGTTTTGCGCCTGGCCTAAGGGAGACAAGTCTGAGACGGTGGTGCAAAAGGCGGTGGAGCTGGGGGCGGAGCGCATCACCTTTTTTGCCTCGGAGCGCTGTATCAAGCATCCAAAAGACGAAAAACTGCCCCGCCAGCTGGCAAGACTGCAAAAGATTGCGGAAGAGGCGGCAAAGCAAAGCGGAAGATCCAAGCTTCCTACCGTCGACACGCCCCTTTCCTTTGAAGAAATGCTCAAAACCGCCGCCAAGACAGACCTGCCCCTCTTTTGCTATGAGGGGGAAAACGCCTGCTCTCTCAAGGATGCTTTTTCGGGGAAAACTCCCAAGAGTGTGGCAGTTATTGTAGGCGCAGAGGGGGGGTTTAGCCCAAAAGAGGCAGAATTGGCAAAAGAAGAGGGGCTTCTCTCTGTACATTTGGGCAAGCGCATCCTCCGTTGCGAAACCGCACCCTTGGTTGTTCTTTCCGCCCTTTTATACACTTTTGAGTTGTGATTTTGTTAAAAAAGTTGATATTGTCAAAAAAAATTGCGGTTTTTTAGATATTTTTTCACAAAAACTATTGAAGTTTGACAAAATATGATGTAAAATAATAGATACATTAAACAAACAGGGTTGTATGAAAGGGAAATTCTCATGACCAATCGTTTATTTCAAAGTGTCATCCACCAAATGAAAGATACCATCGGTCGCGTTGTTGGTGTGATGGACGAAAACGGCCTGATCGTTGCTTGCAGCGAACTGCAAAAAATCGGCGAGGTGCAAAGCCACGTCCGTGAAGAATTGGCATACTCCTCCGACGTGTTGATCATGGACGGATACACCTACCGTTTCCTGTTCACAGGCAACAAGAACGACCACGTTCTTTTTGTGGAAGGTACCGACAAGAGCGCAGAGAAATACGCCGCCCTTTTGGCAATTGCCCTGAGCAACATCAAAAAACTCTACGATGAAAAGTATGACAGAGCGTCTTTTGTCAAGAATATTATTTTGGACAATATTCTGCCCAGCGACGTATACATCAAAGGCAAAGAGCTTCGCTTCGCCGCAGACGTTGCCCGCGCGGTGCTGGTCATCAAATTCCAGGATAGCGCAGATCTTGCGCCCTACGAGCTGCTGCAAAGTATGTTTCCCGACAAAAACAAGGACTACGTCATCTCCATCAGCGAGCACGATATCGTGCTGGTGAAGGAAATGGCGCCCTCCCCCAACCTGATGAAGGAAGCAGAGGCGCTGGCGGCATCCATTTACGAAACCTTTACCACCGAATTTTTCGTTAAGAATCTCTCTATTGGTATCGGCTCTATTGCCCAGAATCTGAAGGACCTCTCCCGCGCGTACAAGGAAGCCCGCATCGCTCTTGAGGTAGGCAAAGTCTTTGATACCGAAAAGCCCTATATCAGCTATGAAAACTTAGGCATTGGGCGTCTCATTTACCAGCTGCCCACAAGCCTGTGTGAAATCTTTTTGGACGAGGTGTTCAGCGAAGGCTCTCTCAGCACCCTTGACCACGAAACCCTTGCCACCGTGCAAAGCTTCTTCAAAAACAACCTCAACGTATCCGAAACCTCCCGCAAGCTGTTTGTACACAGAAACACGCTGGTCTACCGTCTGGAAAAGATCCGCAAGATCACAGGTCTGGACCTGCGCGAGTTTGAAGATGCGGTTACCTTCAAGGTAGCGTTAATGGTGAAAAAATACTTGAGCAGTAAGCCTGCCAAGTATTGATGCGACAAAAAACTACCGCAAAAGTGCGGTATAGTCGTTATATGTTGACTGTTTGATTTTTTCAGCGGTCGTTTGTGGCTGAGTCAATGGCCTTTGGCTCAGCCACTTCCACACTTTTTTCTCACCCAAAGGGAACCTTGCCCCAAGGGAGAAAGGGAACATTATGAAAAGAATACTCGTTGCATTGCTTTTGGTGCTGTGCTTTGTTTTGTCCTCCTGCCAATTTCCCCAAGGCACCACCAAGCCCGATTCCTCCTCTGTGGCAGAGCTGACCGCCGCAGAGCTGATCACAAACCTGACCCAAGCCCTTGAAAAAGACACCGAAGGGCAAAATATCAAATACGCCGCCGACTGGCTGTATTTTTACGGCCTTGACGGATTCAGCCGCGACAAGCTGGCGGCGGTAGAGCAGGTCTACGATTGGTACTTCATCCGTGAGGTGCCCGATGCCGTCACCGTGGCCAAATCCATGATCGACTGGGTCATCCGCGGTCTGGAGGAGCAAGTCCTTGACCATACCGACTATACCAAGCTCACCGAATTTCTCATTTCCGCTTATCTTGTGTCTGTGGGCGACAAGTACGCCACCTACCTCAACGAGCAAGACTACAAATCCTTCCAAAGCGACACCTCGGGCAACTTCGT
>JAZOBX010000085.1:0-3506 GCA_045596205.1 Eubacteriales bacterium
AGGGGATAGAATGGGCGGCGGCGTCAAGGGTCTCAAAGTCTATATCAATATTGCCTAAATAGACGGTGTACATACCGCAACCGATATCCACCCCCACCATGGCGGGGACGATTTTGTCGGTGACGGTCATGGTGGTGCCAATGGTGCACCCCTTGCCCGCGTGTACGTCGGGCATAATTCTGATTTTGGCAGAGGCAAAGGCCTCTGTGTCGCACACCGCCTGAATCTGCGCCTTCGCCCCCTCCTCTACGGTGGTGGCAAAGCACTTTGCGGTGTTGTGTATACCTTTTATCTCAATCATATTTTTGTCCTTTCTTACGGCGGTCGGGTGGGTTTTGAGAAGAAACGCGCCCGACCGCTGTAAAATCAGACGTTTCTTCCGCTGAGAAGCAGAGAGAGTTGCTGGAGAATATCTCCGTTTCCGCTAAGGGAAATGTTGCCTACGTTTTTAAAGATGCGCTCTGCGTATTCCAGCTCTTTCAGCTTATAGAGCGTTTGGTTTTCCTCCATCAGCTTTGCCGTGTTCAGCAAGGAGCGGGTAGAGGCCACCTCTTCTCTGCGGGTGATTACGTTGGCTTGCGCCCGTTTTTCCGCCACAAGCACGGTGTTCATAATGTCGCGGATCTCACCGGGCAGAATGATATCCTTGATGCCTGCATCCAGAATGTCCACAAACAGGTCTTTTTCCTTGGTTTTCAGCTTGTCAAACACAAAGGCAGACAGCTGGGCTTTGTTTTCAAGAATTTCGTCCAGCTTGTACTGACCCACGTACTCGCGGAGAGCCATTTGTGCCGCCACGTGCATTTGCTCCTCAAAGTTGTCAATTTCGGTGAGAATCTTGACATAGTCGGTGACACGGTAATGCAAAACGAAGTTGATGCGCAAAGACACTTTGTCAGCAGTGAGGATTTCTTGCCCCGTAATGTCCATTTGGGTCAGTCGGGTATCCACGTACTGCACGTCGATTTTGGTAGACGTTTTCCAGAAATAGTAGACGCCTGCATCCAGAATCTGTTCCAGCTTCCTGTCAAAATACAGTCTTGCCTTCTGGTATTCCGCCACTTCCACTTTCATATACAATGCCTGGGGCAATTTAGAGAAAATGTACTGGGGAACGGTGGGGTCAACGATGGGGGTGGAAATGTCTACCAGCTTAAATTCGTGTTTGTCAAGAGCAGACCAGAAGGCGTATTTCCCCTGCAAAAGCACAGAAGAAAACTTGCCGTTGACGTAATGCAGAGCCAGCTGCTGGTCTTCCACCTCTACCACAGCCACCTGACGGGCAATTTCGCTGTCGGAAAGCAGGGTATCCAGCGCGCACCGATTAGACATAATGGGCTGGTTTACATTAGAAACCTCAATAGATCTGCCGCCAAACAGGTAATATTTCCCTGCATCAAGCAGTTTTACGTACTTTCCGTTTTTAAACAGAAAGCCTTTTTGGTTTTCGCTTAAAATTATCTTTTTCATCTTATGTATTCCTCCTGAAAGGTAGTCTTGACGTGCCGTTCGCATTCATGCAAAAGCGGCGGCTCAAAATTTCAGTACCTTCTGCACAGCGCGGAAAGAAACCTTTTGGCGCTGTTTGGAAAGATACGGTATCCATTTAGAGGCAAGGCGCGCTTTTGCATTGCCTTTGCCAAAGGGCAAGATCCCCTTGGCTTTGGCAGAATGGAACGGTTTTTGGGTGTGAGAAAAAATCACAACGCAGCTAAACTGCAATTTCAATTGCGCCCGCAAGGGCAAACCAATCCGCTGGCGATACGTTTTTTAACGTACGGCGGGATTCGAACCCGCGTAAAAATGAGCTTAACAGACTCAAAGTGCTAAGGCTCCTTCGGCATACACTTTGGAATATCCTCGTGCACCGCAGTGAAAGAAATGCTCAAACACAGGCTTGAAGTAACCTTGCAAGTTCATTGTACCAATCTTTTCCTCTGTTTTCACGGAAAAAAAGCTGCGAACTTGCCACTTAACCCTTCTTTTTATAAAAACCATAAAAAAATAAGGGGTTTTCCCCCTTATTTTTTCTCAGGCAACGATTTTTGCATACCTCTCACTCTCCACTACCTCCAGCATAAATTTGTAAGGATTCACAGTGCCTCCCGCCACCATCTCAAAGAGACGGGGCGTAAAGCCGGAGACGAGAACCACGCCTTGCTCGTTTTGGGTAACGGGTTGGTGTCTGTTGCGACTTGCCACGTTCCAAAAAACGATATCGGGAAGACGGTAGCCTGCTTCCTCAAAGCGTCGTTTCGCTTGCGCAAAATGCGTGGCTGTGCCGTTTTGTGCGCACCAGTCAAACTCCATATCCGAAATGATATAGATTTTTTCGGGGAGCTCTTCCTGAGGCAGGTCGTTCTTTTGGGCTGTATCCAGAATCAAATCAAACACCTTTTGGATATTCGTATTTGACACCTCATTATAGCTCATAGCATTGCGCACCCTATCCACAATATCCTCACCCTTGATTTCAACAAGCTGAGGTCTGCAGGAAAAGGTGATGAAATGGTCCTTAAAAGCGCCTTTATTTCTCTCTGCAAAATAAATGCCCAAAGAGAGAGCAACTGCCGCAGGTATGGGATCGCTGTAGCAGTACATGGAGCCTGAACCGTCAATGACCGCAAGGGCGTTTTCGGTTGTTCCAAAATCTTGTTGCGACAGCCAAGTGGCGTCTAAGGCTTTTCGTTCCGCTTTGGGAATGACCCTATTGAAATGGAAAATGGGAGCAATGATTTCATAGGGCATCAGCGTGTCGGCGTGAAGCTTGGCTTCGCCTTTGGAGACGCTGTCCAAAAATTGGCTGTAGCGTTCGTTATCGTTGCGCAAAAATGCCTTGCGGTATTTCAGCATGGCTCTGGAGGGTTGCTTGGCATAATCAAACGTATAGTCTTTCTCACGAAGGTTGTTTTCAATTATGCGAATGCGGGCGCGAAGCGCCACCAAAGCCTTGCGATAGGCGGCATCGTTCATGCCGAAATGCTTGGCGATTTTCTTGGCATGGCGAACGGTTTCTCTGCTCGATGCGTTGACGGAAGGCAGCCACTTTGCAAGCAACGATACTTCCCCACCCTCGCAAAGTGCTTGATTGTCGGCATCAAATTGCTTTTTCAGCACCTCCAGCATTTCTTTTTCACAAGGGGTGTCCATCAGCGCCAAAAGGTCATCGTAGCGGCCGTATTCGGCAACGTATGTAAGATTTTTTACCACAGTTTCAGGCTCATTTTTCGCCAACCATTTCAGGATCACTCTGAACACTCTGCGCTCACCAAGGCCGCCGCGAATATCTCTGGCGAAAAACAGCAGTTTCATGGCAATATCTCTGTTTTCCGTATATGCGCGAAGGAAACGCACAGTCATTTCACGTTCGCTTTCTCTGCGCAGGGCGCCGATGGTGGCAAACAGGTCGAGGCAGTCGGAATAGGTGGTAATGTGGGTGACTCCACCGTTTTCGGTGAAAGTCTTATTGGTTTCCTGCTTTAGAACATTCAACATGAAACTCACTC
>JAZOBX010000086.1:0-3813 GCA_045596205.1 Eubacteriales bacterium
GACGGGGGTAGCCCACGGAATTGCGCACCTGCTCAAAGGCTCTGCCTGCCGCAAACATGGCAAAGGAAGATACGAACACCGGCACACCCGTGGAGGCAATCCCTGCCGCCACGCTGACCATATTGCCTTCGGCAATGCCGCAGTTAATGAAACGGTCGGGGAATTTCTTTTTGAAGGTATCGGTTTTGGTAGACTTGGACAAGTCCGCGTCCAACACGTAGAAATGATGGGTTTCACCCAGTTTTGCAAGAGCCGCACCGTAGGCTTCTCTTGTGGCTTTCTTTTCGCTCATCACGTCTTCCTCCTTACAGATTTGCTTGCAGCTCTGCCAAAGCTACGGCAAGCTCTTCTTGGTTGGGCGCTTTGCCGTGCCAACCTGCCTGGTTTTCCATAAAGGACACGCCCTTGCCCTTAATGGACTTGGCAATAATGACGGTGGGCTTGCCTTTGGTGCCTTTCGCTTCTGCCAGCGCCGCTCTGATTTGGTCGTAGTCATGGGCATCAATGTGGATCACGTGGAATCCAAAAGAAGCAAATTTGGTATCGTGAGGGGTGGGGTTCATGACCTCGGTAATGTCACCGTCGATTTGAAGCCCGTTCCAGTCCAGTATCACGCACAAATTGTCCAGCTTGTAGTGCGCAGCAAACATGGCCGCCTCCCACACCTGACCTTCTTCGCTTTCGCCGTCCCCAATGACGGTATACACGCGATAGTCTTTATTTTGCAGTTTGCCTGAGAGTGCCATACCGCAAGCGGCGGAGATGCCCTGGCCCAGCGAGCCCGTGGACATATCCACACCGGGGGTGCCTTTCATATCGGGATGACCTTGGAGCATAGCGCCCATATGGCGGAGAGAGTGCAGCTCGTCGGGGGAGAAAAAGCCCATTTCTGCCAAAACGGCGTAAAGCGCGGGGGCGCAATGTCCCTTAGACAGCACAAAACGGTCTCTGTCTTCCCATTTGGGATTCTCGGGGCAAATGCGCATGACCTCGCCATACAGCACCGCCAGAATGTCTGCGATGGAGAGGGAACCGCCGGGGTGTCCCGATTTACCTGCGGCAACGCCTACCAATGCGCCCATACGGATGCGGGTGGCAAGACGTGCCAATTCTTGATTGGTCATAGCAAACTCCTTTACATAAAGAATGAAAAAATAATATAAAATGATTGCCAAAGGGCAAAAATTATGCTATACTGATAAAAACTCTCTGTGTCACACACGAAAGGATTAAAATGCGAAAAATTCTCACCGTTTTACTGGCGTTTTGCACAGTCTTTACTATGGCGTTTATTTTCTACCAGTCGCTCCAAAATGGAGAGCAATCAGGCGTTGCCAGCGGTAATGTTTCAGACGTGGTGGTAGACGTGATCGTGCCCGATCTACCCCAGCGCCCTGAATGGGAGCAAAACAATGTGAAGTATAAAGTACAGGAATGGGTGCGCACCGCCGCCCATGCTATAGAGTTCGCCGCTCTTGGCTTTTTCTTCTGCGCTTTCGTGCTGGTCCTTTCCCTGGCGGAGAACATTGCTTTGCCCTACAAGCTACTGGCGTCATTTCTCTTTTCCGTCACAGTTGCGCTGATCGATGAGACCGTTCAGATTTTTGTGGAAGGCAGAACCTTTGAACTGCGGGACATAGGCGTAGATACGCTTGGTGCAACTGTCGGTATTCTTGCCGCCTTTGGCATATACCGTATATACTCCTATGCAAAACGAAAGCAGTCCGAGACCGCACCCCTGTGATAAAATCCTCACTTTTTGTGAGGTTTTTTCTTTTTCTCATCAATATTGATCTATATTTATCATTATTTTACCATAATCAATCACAATACTCAATACCAAATGAAAAATCAACCCCAAAAAATGCTAAAAAACTTGACAAAATCCATTTTTACATGTATAATAAGTATGAAAATTCCTACAAGTAAGACCATTCATACCAAATAAAGAAAGGGAAGCCAAAAATGTCAAAAGAAGAAAAAGCAAAGCAGCCCCAAAGCATCACAAGTGAAAAATACATTTTCGGAACTGTGAAAATGGGAGAAAAAGGGCAAATCTGTATTCCCAAAGCCGCAAGAGAGTTGTTCGGTCTCACTGCGGGAAGCTCACTCTTGGTGGTGGGAGATAGTCTGACGGGCATTGCTTTGATCACAGATCAAGCCCTCGGTCAAATGCTCGGTCAAGCCTCTATGGGGCATGCTTTTCCAATTTCAACAAAGAAACCGGAAGCAAATATTGAAGAAAAAGACTAAACCCCCCACTATTTTATCTGATTAAGGAGTTTACTATGGATGCTATTTGCGTCACACGCCTGTCCAAATCCTTTGGCAAGCTGCAGGCAGTTGATGACCTGTCTTTTTCGGTAGGGCAGGGAGAACTGTTTGCCTTGCTGGGGGTGAACGGAGCAGGGAAAACCACCACCATCAAAATGCTCACAGGGCTGCTTAGACCCACCGCAGGCGATGCCTCTATTATGGGACATAGCATTTCTCTTAGTGGTGAAGCCGCCAAGCGGGTTACGGGCATTTCCCCTCAGGAAACCGCCGTTGCCCCTCAACTGACCGTCAGAGAAAATCTGGAATTTATGGCAGGCCTCTACGGCTTTTCCAAAAAAGAAGCAGCGCGCGAGGCTGGCCTGTGTATGGCAATCTTCCGCCTGCTGGAAAAAGAACACGCCAAAGCCCATACCCTCTCGGGCGGCATGAAACGCCGCCTCAGCGTGGCGATGGGGCTTATCAGCAAACCCCGGGTGCTGTTTTTGGACGAACCCACCCTTGGTCTTGACGTACTCTCCCGCCGCGAGCTGTGGGATACCCTTGCCAGACTCAAAGGCAGTACCACCATCGTTCTGACCACCCATTATCTGGAAGAAGCCGTTGCCCTGTCCGACCGCATCGGCATTATGAGCGGTGGGCGTATGGTTGCCATCGGCACCGCCGACGAACTCAAAGAAAAAACGGGAAAAGCCACCTTTGAGGATGCCTTTGTCCAACTCGTCACAAAGGAGGAAAACCAATGAAGCGCGCCAGACTTTTTGCCCGCCGCAATCTGAAAGAAATGATGCGAGACAAAGTGGGATGTGTCTTTTTCGGCATATTCCCCCTGGCTTTACTGGGGATGTTTTTCATCATTTCTCATTCTGTAGAAACCCCTATGCCGCTTTTTGCCACCGCCAACCTGCTCCCGGGTATTTTGGTATTTGCCTATACGTTTGTCATGCTCTATACCGCCCTTTTGGTGGCAAAGGATAAATCCTCCGCCTTTTTGCTTCGTCTTTATGCCTCGCCCATGAAAGCAGGCGAATACATTTTGGGCTATACCGCCCCGGGCATCACCGTTGGCATCCTGCAAGCCCTGGTCTGTTTTGGCGCGGGTGAACTGTTGCTGTATATAGAAAAAGGTAAACTGCTCCCCCTTGCCGTTTTGCCCAAGCTCTTTTTCGCCACCCTGCCTGCTTTGCTGTTTTTTGTGTTCGTGGGTATTTTCTTTGGGTCCACTATGAGCGAAAAGGCCGCCCCGGGCGTGTCCTCTATTCTTATCTCCCTTTCTGGGATCCTGTCAGGCGCGTGGATGCCGCTGGAAAACATGGGCAAGCTGGAGACCTTCGCCACCTATCTGCCCTTTTACCCGGCCGTCCGTATGGGACGGTATTTCACCGCGGCAAAAAATCCCACCTTCCTGCGCGACGGAGCGGTGGTTTTGGTATACGCCGTTGTCATGCTTGTGATTGCCGTTTTGTCTTTCGGAGCCATGACCAAAAAAGACAGCCGCTGATATGCGTGTTCTCGCTAAGAGAACACGCAGCGATATAA
>JAZOBX010000087.1:0-1911 GCA_045596205.1 Eubacteriales bacterium
GTCTTACGGTAGCTTCAAAGCCGCCTACGATGCGGTGGTAAACGGCGAAAGCGACGTGGCGGTCCTGCCCATTGAAAACAGCTTTGCAGGGGAAGTGGGCCAGACCGTGGACCTGATTTTTGCAGGCAATCTCTATATTAACGGCATCTACGAATTGGAGATTCGCCAAAACCTGCTGGGCTTGCCCGACGCCACCGTGGAGGATATCCGCAAGGTGACCAGCCACCCCCAAGCCCTCAGCCAATGCGGAGACTACCTTGCCCTCCGTGGCTTTGCCACCGAGGAAGCCAGCAACACCGCCCTTGCCGCCAAAGCCGTGGCAGAGTCGGGTGACAAATCCCTTGGCGCCATTGCCAGTGCGGAAACCGCCGCCCTCTACGGACTCAAGGTCATTGAAGCCAACATCAACAAAAGCGGCGAAAACACCACCCGCTTTGCCGTCCTCTCCAAGGTCAAAGCCGCCTCCCCCTCCATGGGTAGCACAGTGCTGATGTTCACCGTCAAGCACGAGGCAGGCTCTCTTGCCCGCGCCATCGGCATTATCGGGAAATACGGATACAATATGACCGCCCTCCGCAGCCGCCCCATGAAAAAACACTCCTGGCAATACTATTTCTATGTGGAAATCGACGGCAACACCGACACCGAAAACGGCGAAAAGATGCTCGCAGAGCTTTCCGAAGTCTGCGCCAGCCTCAAAGTCGCAGGCACCTTCGCCCCTCATACTGCACTCTAAAACACACCGCCGAAGGCAAATCTGCCTTCGGCGGTGTATTATATCAATCCTAAAGGATTGCATATCATCAAGGCGTTAGCCTTGTATATCATCAATTTCTCAGAAATTGTATATCATCAATGCGGAGCATTGTATATCATCAAGCCGCAGGAAAATGCACGCTGACGCGTGATGATATACAGCCCATGGGGCTGATGATATACACGCTAAAGCGTGATGATATGCCAAGTCTGCGACTTGGATAAACAAAAAAGGAACTTTTAGTAGACAAAAGTTCCTTTTTTTGTTGCCAAAGATCTACGAAAAGGTTTGTAATTTATTCTAATCTGTTTTTCTTTTGCTCAACTTTGTCTTGGATGTGTGAAATCAAAAAGCCTCCAATTGGCGTAAGGGGTATAAAAACCCAGAATAGAATTTCCCACACAAAGCTAATATGATAAACAATGTTTGAAACCTGTGTACACTCTCCATGATTCCTGACAAAGTATGTATTTGCTTCGCAATAACCAAGGGAAGCTGCACCGCCTATGATAAGACTGTATAGAAAAAAACCTGCAGTAATGATGATGCCTAATGCATTCCATATAATGAGTGGTAAATCTTTTTTTGCTTTTTTCAATTTGCGTTCTCCTTTAAGGTTTTACAACTTGCAATCAACATTCGTCTGATGCGTCCGCAGAGATTTCTGTAATTTTTGTAGGTCATCTCATCTATGCCGATTGTATTATATAGTAACTGTAACCAGCCTTCCGTTTCGCTGCATTCTTTGAGTGCAATTTCAAACTTTGAAAGCATATCGGCTTTGCTTTGTCCGTAATTTGCTTCACGGATATTTGCTTAAACACTACTTGAACTTTTGCGAATTTGGAAAAGAGTGTTTGACGGCGCTTTTATGTTTTGACAAAGCAGTTCTATCTCGGTAGCAAGTTGCTCTGAATAAATCAGCAGATAATTTTTTGACATAAGATCACCTCTTTGGGTAAATTATATCACATAAGCTAACTAAAATCAAGGCGTTAGCCTTGTATATCATCAATTTCGCAGAAATTGTATATCATCAATGCGGAGCATTGTATAACATCATTGCGAAAAAAATACAACCTTCGGTTGATGATATACACCTTCGGTGATGATATGCACGCTAAAGCGTGATGATATAAGTCGGAGGCCAAGCG
>JAZOBX010000088.1:0-10651 GCA_045596205.1 Eubacteriales bacterium
ATCTCGCCGCACTCGTCGCAGTAGTAGGCGGGAATCCGGTGGCCCCACCACAGCTGACGGGAAATACACCAGTCGCGGATGTTTTCCATCCAATGGAAATAGTTCTTTTCAAAGCGTTCGGGCACGAATTTTACGTCGCCCTCACGTACGGCCTTGATGGCAGGCTCTGCCAGAGTTGCCATTTTTACAAACCATTGCAGGGATACGCGAGGCTCCACGGTGGTGCCGCAACGGTAGCAGGTGCCGACGTTGTGGGTATGGTCTTCCACGCGAATGAGGAAGCCGCCTTCCTCTAAGTCTTTGACGATGGCTTTTCTCGCCTCGTAGCGGTCAAGCCCTGCATATTTGGGATAGTCCTCGGTAATCTTAGCGTCGGGGGTCATCACGTTGATGATGGGCAGGTCGTGACGGCGGCCCACTTCAAAGTCGTTGGGGTCGTGGGCAGGGGTGATTTTTACCACGCCCGTGCCGAAATCCATTTCCACGTATTCGTCTGCCACAACGGGGATCTGTCTGCCCACCAAAGGCAGAGTCAGGGTCTTACCCACAAAATCTTTGTAACGCTCATCGTTCGGGTTCACCGCAACAGCAGTATCACCGAGAAGGGTTTCGGGACGGGTGGTGGCAAGCTCCAGCCAGCCGCTGCCGTCGCTAAGAGGATAGCGGATGTGCCAGAAATGGCCTGCCTGGTCTTCATATTCCACTTCCGCATCGGAAATAGAGGTCAGGCAATGGGGACACCAGTTGATAATTCTTTCCCCGCGGTAGATCAGGCCCTTGTCGTAGAGACCCACGAACACTTCTTTTACCGCCGCAGAGCAGCCCTCGTCCATGGTAAAGCGTTCTCTTGACCAGTCGCAGGAGGAGCCCATCTTTTTCAGCTGGGAAATAATGCGGGAGCCGTATTGGTCCTTCCACGCCCACGCTCTTTTCAAAAATCCTTCGCGGCCCAGGCTTTCCTTGGTCAGTCCTTCTTTTCTCATCTGCTCCACGATTTTGGCTTCTGTGGCAATAGACGCATGGTCGGTGCCGGGGAGCCAAAGGGTGTTAAATCCGCTCATTCTCTTATAGCGAATCAGAATGTCTTGGAGAGTATTGTCCAGGGCGTGTCCCATATGGAGCTGTCCCGTAATGTTGGGAGGGGGGATCACGATGGTGTAGGGCGGCTTTTTGGAGTCGCTTTCGGGGGCGAAGTAGCCCTTTTCGCACCAGGTACTGTAAATCCGTTCTTCAAATTCCCCGGGCGCATAGGTTTTTGGGAGTTGTTCTCTCATGTGTCTTTCCTTTCGTTTATCTACATCATTTTTCATTTTTTGAGCAAAAAAGCCCCGTGGCAAAAAAGCCACAGGGCGTAAAAAACGCGGTACCACCTGTTTCACACGGCAAAAGTCGTGCCTCATTTATTGTGAAGTCTACTCAGCAAACGCCGTTCTTTTCACCGCTCGGGGACCACCCAATTTCGCCGCCGCCAGACTCGCACCAACCGTCTGTTCTCTGTGCCGACTTCTGCGAAAAATGCCTTCCCGTCATCGCCATTCCTATTGTACCACCCCCTTTGCCCCTTTGTCAAGACCAAAACGCAAGAAAAATGCAAAACCGAAAATGTGAACTTTTTATGAACATATACCCCCAGACCTTGAAAAAATCCTTCCCATTGTATATAATTAAATTTAATGTGCTTTGTATATTTCACAGTGTTTTACACACAAATTTCAATACGTTTTTAACAAACTGGGAGATACAATGAAAGTTGATAAAGTTGTCAAGCAGGAGACAAGAATTATTCTTTTGTCCTGCCTGGTTTTGAGCGCCTTGATGCAGTCTGTGTTTCTCATCGGTCATTGGTGGCGCTGGTCTGTGTTTTGGGGCAATCTCTTCGGCATGGCCTTTGCTGTGCTGAACTTCTTTTTGATGGGGCTGACGGTGCAAAAAGCCGTTGGACAAACCCCCGAGGAAGCCAAAGTCACGGTTAAGGGGTCGCAAATGATGCGCAACCTGATGCTGATTGGCGTTATGGCCGCTGTATATCTTATTCCCGTGTTTCATACTGTTGCAGGGATTTTGCCTTTGCTTTTTCCCCGTATTGCCATTGCCTTTCGTTCCTTGGCGTTCCGCAAAGGGCAAGACAATCAACCGTCTGAATAAAGTGAGGTGACTCTTTTGGATAAAAAAGAACGTGTGAGATTTGTCCTCTTGGACTGTCTCTATTTGGCCATTGCTCTTTTGCCTGTGCTTGGAGCGATGCTACTCAAAATTCTCTACACTCCCGCAAGTGAGGGCATTCAAATCAGCGGTGCGCTGATTTATTTTACTGTCCCCTTTCCCTTGCAGGATCTCATCATTACCGAGTCTCAGGTCAACTCCCTGGTGGTACTGATAGCGGTGTTGGGGCTCAGCCTTTTTATGACCCACGGCCTCAAAACAAGAAACATCAGCATCCGTCAGCACGTCCTGGAATGGGCCATTGAAAAGGTGGACGGTATGGTCAAGGGAAGTATGGGCGAATATTTCAAATCCTTCTCTCCCTTCATCATCGCCATTTTGCTGATTTCCGCCCTTTCCAGCTTCAGCAGCTTGCTTGGCCTCTATCCCCCTACGTCGGATATTAACATTGTGGCAGGTTGGGCGATTCTGGTCTTTGGCATTATCACCTACTATAAGATGAAATGCGGCGTGCTTTACTACCTCAAGGGCTTTACCGAGCCTATCTTTGTTTTTACCCCTATGAACATTTTGGGCGAATTATCTACCCCCATTTCCATGGCCTTCCGTCATTACGGTAACGTACTTTCCGGTGTGGTCATTTCCGTTTTGCTTGGCGCGTGCCTCGAATCCCTCAGCGGACTCGTCTTGGGCTGGATTCCCGGTGTCATTGGGGAATTTCCCCTCTTCAGAATCGGTCTGCCCGCGGTTCTTTCGGTGTACTTTGATTTGTTCAGCGGTGGTTTGCAGGCCTACATTTTTGCAATGCTGACTATGATGAATGTCACCAACGCCTTCCCGGCGGACGATTATTTCGCCCGTCAGGCAAGAAAAAATCAAAAAAAGAAAAATAAAAATATAATAAACAAACAAACGGAGGTTATTTAACTATGGAACTCGCAATTGGTATTATTTTAGGTTGCTGCGCTTTGGGCGCAGGTATCGCAATGATCGCAGGTATCGGCCCCGGTATCGGTGAAGGTAATGCAGTAGCAAAGGCTTGTGAAGCCATTGGCCGTCAACCCGAAAGCGCAGGCTCTGTGAAGAGCACCATGATTTTAGGTTGTGCTATCGCAGAAACTACCGGTCTTTACGCTCTGATTATTGCCGCTCTGCTGATTTTCCTTGCACCCAATATGATGGTTAATGTATTGCTTCGCGCAATGGGTAAATAATTAAGAGGACATTTTTATGTTAGATGTGCAAACAAATCTGGATGTCATATCTGTCAACATATGGCAGATTTTGATTTCTCTTGCCAATCTGTTTTTGCTGTTTTTGATTGTGAAAAAGTTTCTCTATCAGCCTGCCAAAAACATTTTAGCCAAGCGCCAAGAGGAACTTGAGGTGCGCTACAAGGCCGCTGAAGAAGCAGAAGCACAGGCAAAGGCACATCAGGCGAAATGGGAAGAAACCGTAGAGGGCGCACAAGACCGTGCAGATGAAATTATTCTCAAAGCCACCGAGCAAGCCAAACGCCGCGGTGAAGCCATCGTCACCGAAGCCAAAGCAGAGGCGGCAGGCATGATCCGTCAGGCAGAGCAAGTGATTTTGCAGGAACAGCAAAAGGCAAGAGACGACGTCAAGCGTGAAATCGTGGAAGTGTCGGGTATGCTCTCTGAAAAAATGCTGGAAAGAGAAATCAAGCTGGATGACCACCGCGCCCTCATCGACGCCTTTATTGATGAAATAGGTGACAAAGATGAATGAGGTGGGAAAAGAATACGGAGCGGCGCTGTACCTGCTCGGGCGTGAGGAAAACTGCGTGGAGCAGCTAAGGGAAGATATAGACACTCTCTCCCGCCTTTTTGAAAACGAGAAGGAGTACCTTTCCTTTTTGCAAACCCCCGCCGTGCCTATGGAAGCAAGACTGGCATCGCTTTTTGAGGTATGCTCTGCCTTGGTCTCTCCCCACGCCGTTTCTTTTGTACAGCTTTTGCTGGAAAAGGGAAGACTGGCCCGCTTTGGGGAAGCCAGAGACGCCTTCGTGGCGCTCTACGAAGAAGCCGCCCGTATGCTCAAAGTCAAAATCAGAAGCGCTGTTGCCTTGGATGACGGACAAAAACAGCGCCTTCAAACCAAACTGGAAACCGTCTATTCCGCAAAGGTGTATATCACCTATGAAATCGACCCCTCTCTTATTGGCGGTGTGGTGATGGAAACCGAGGACCAAGTCACCGACGGTAGCATTCGCCACCGTCTGCAAGAGGTAAAGGAAGTGATAGAGAGATGAATGTAAGACCTGAAGAGATCAGTAGTGTGATCAAAGAACAGATCAGACACTATCAGTCTCGCCTTGAAATGAAAGAAACGGGTACGGTCATCCTTGTGGGTGACGGCATAGCCCGTGTGTACGGCCTCAGAGAATGTATGGCAAACGAACTGCTGGAATTTGAAGACGGCAGCTTCGGTATGGCGCAGAACCTGGAAACCGAAACCGTTTCCGTGGCTTTGCTGTCCAATGAAAACAACATCCGTGAGGGCTCTACCGTCAAACGCACCAACCGCGTCCTCTCCGTGCCTGTGGGCGAAGGATTGCTGGGCCGTGTGGTAAATGCATTGGGCGAACCCGTGGACGGTAAAGGCAGTATCGCCACCGTTGCCACCCGCCCCATTGAATCGGAAGCCCCCGGTATCATTCAGAGAAAAAGCGTGTCCGTGCCCCTGCAAACGGGTATCAAAGCCATCGACAGTATGATTCCCATCGGCAGAGGCCAAAGAGAACTGATTATCGGTGACCGTCAAACGGGTAAAACCGAGATCGCCATCGACACCATTATCAACCAGAAAAATCAAAACGTCATTTGCATTTACGTTGCCATTGGCCAGAAGAACAGCTCCGTGGTGCAGCTGGTGAACCAACTTACCGCCGCAGGGGCAATGGAATACACCATCGTGGTGTCTGCCTCCGCCTCCGAGACGGCGCCTCTCCAATACGTAGCGCCCTATGCGGGCTGCGCCATGGCAGAATACTTCAGAGAGCAGGGCAAAGACGTGCTCATCGTCTATGACGATCTGTCCAAGCACGCCGTGGCGTACCGCGCCCTGTCGCTTCTGATCCGCCGTCCTCCCGGACGCGAAGCCTACCCCGGTGACGTATTCTATCTCCACTCCCGCCTCCTCGAAAGAGCGGCTTGCGTGGCGCCTGAATACGGCGGCGGCTCAATTACCGCTCTGCCCCTTATTGAAACCCAGGCAGGTGGCGTTTCCGCCTATATTCCCACCAACGTAATTTCTATTACCGACGGTCAGATCTTCCTTGAAACGGAGTTGTTCCACGCAGGCATTATGCCCGCTATCAACCCGGGTATTTCTGTCAGCCGTGTAGGTGGCTCTGCCCAGCTCAAAGGCATGAAGCGTGTGTCGGGTGAGCTGAAGCTGCTCTATTCCCAATACCGCGAGCTCCAGTCCTTTGCCCAATTCGGCAGCGATCTGGACAAGGATACCAAAGACCGTCTCGCCCTCGGCGCCCGTATCGTGGAAGTGCTCAAACAAGACCGTAACCACCCCATTCGCGTGGGCTGTCAGGTAGCGATCGTGTACGCCGTCATCAACGGTTATCTGAATGACGTACCCGTTTCAGGCGTGAAGGCCTACGAAGCGGATCTCTATGAGTTGCTGGAAAACAAATACAGCGAATTTCTCACTCGCGTAGAGGGTGGCTCTTGGGAAAGTGAGGATGTGGAAACCCTGAAAACTGCCCTTGCAGAACTGCAGAGGTAATGTAGATGGGTGCCGATATCAAACAACTCAGGGTACGTATCAAAAGCGTGGATTCTACCCGCCACTTAACCAAAGCCATGGGCTTGGTGGCGTCCTCTAAAATCAGAAAAACCACCGATGCCATGCGCCAGAGCGCCCATTATGCGGCGGCGCTTCAAAAGGTAGTGAGCCAACTGACCCTTTGTCCCGACTGCGCAGGCAATCCCTTTATGCAGTCCACCAGAGGGGAAAAGCTTCTTTTGGTGGTCATCGCAGGTGACAGAGGTCTGGCAGGCGGATACAACGCCAACGTGTTCCGCTTCATGCGGGACTATTCCCCCTCCGCCGTCATCAGCATTGGCAAACGCGCCTGCGAGCGCTACGGTCAACCCATTCGCCTGGCAGAATATTTTACCTCCCTTGACGCCAAAGCCATGGCAGAGGACATCTGCAAAAGATTTAGCGAAGGCGAGTTTGACAGAGTGGGCGTGGTCTACACCAAGCATCATTCCATGATGAGCCAGGAAACCGCCATTACCTATCTGCTCCCCCTTGAAAAAGCAGAAGAGGAAACACCCGCTTCCATGATTTTTGAGCCTGACGAGGCAACCGTGCTCGAGCAGGTCATTCCCCTTTTTGTGGCAGGGCGTCTCATGGCTTGCGTCAGAGAAAGCGTTGCCTCCGAGGTAGCCGCCAGACGGGTAGCCATGGACTCCGCCGACAAAAATGCCCAGGAAATGCTGGCCTCTCTCCAGCTGGAATACAATCGGGCAAGGCAGGGTAGCATTACCCAGGAAATCACCGAAATCGTTGCAGGCAGCAACGCATAAAGAGAGTAACTATGAAAGGAAATCATCCTTATGTCAGATAAAGCACAGGGCGTGGTGAGCCAGGTCATGGGACCTGTGGTAGACGTGACCTTCCCCGAAGGGCATCTGCCTGCCATCAACAACGCTCTCACCATGCATAATGGCGAAAAAACCGTGACCGTAGAGGTTGCGCAACACATTGGCGACGGTGTAGTCCGCTGTATCGCCATGTCTTCCACAGACGGGCTTAGTCGCGGTCTTGCCGTCACCGACACAGGCGCGCCCATCAGCGTGCCCGTTGGCAGAAAAACCCTTGGCAGAATTTTTAACGTGCTGGGCGATACCGTTGACGATAAACCCTTTACCGAAGAGGTAGAACGCTGGAATATCCACCGTCCTGCCCCCGCCTATGACGAGCTGTCTCCCTCCACCGAAATTCTGGAAACGGGTATCAAGGTCATCGACCTGATCTGCCCCTATGCCAAGGGCGGTAAGATCGGTCTCTTTGGCGGCGCAGGCGTAGGCAAGACCGTGTTGATTATGGAGCTGATTAACAGCATTGCCAAAGAACACGGCGGTCTCTCCGTGTTCACGGGCGTAGGCGAGCGTACCCGCGAGGGCAACGACCTTTACCATGAAATGACCGAATCGGGCGTGCTTTCCAATACCGCCCTGGTCTACGGTCAGATGAACGAGCCCCCAGGAGCCAGAATGCGCGTGGCGCTGTCGGGACTGACCATGGCAGAATACTTCCGCGATGAAGAAAAGCAAGACGTGCTTCTCTTCATTGACAATATTTTCCGCTTTACACAGGCCGGCAGTGAGGTTTCTGCACTCCTTGGCCGTATGCCCTCTGCGGTTGGCTATCAACCCACCCTTGCCAATGAAATGGGTATTCTCCAAGAGCGTATCACCTCCACCAAGAAAGGGTCTATCACCTCTATCCAGGCAGTATACGTGCCCGCCGATGACTTGACCGACCCTGCCCCTGCCACCACCTTTGCCCACTTGGATGCCACCACCGTGCTGTCCCGTTCCATTGCCTCTCAGGGTATCTACCCTGCAGTAGACCCTCTGGAATCCACCAGCCGTATTCTTTCTCCCGACGTGCTGGGCGAGGAGCATTACGCCGTGGCAAAGGAAGTGCAACGCATTCTCCAACGCTACAAAGAACTCATGGACATCATTGCCATTATGGGTATGGACGAACTGTCTGACGAAGATAAGCAGCTGGTCCACAGAGCCAGAAAAATTCAGCGCTTCCTCAGCCAACCCTTCGTGGTGTCTGAAAAGTTCACGGGCTTTGCAGGAAAATACGTACCTCTCTCCGAGACCATCCGCGGCTTTAGGGAGATCATTGAAGGTAAACACGATGACCTGCCCGAATCCGCCTTCCTCTTCGTCGGTAGCATCGACGAAGCGGTAGAGAAAGCAAAGGCGCAAAGATGAAAACCTACAAACTGGTCATCTCCACTCCCCTCGGCCATGCCTTTGAAGGAGAAGTGATGTTTTTGTCTGTGCGCGGTGCGGAAGGTGACCTGGCGATCATGGCCGGCCACGTTCCCTTTATTACCACCGTCAGCCCCTGCACCTGCAAAATCATTCTGGAAGACGATACCGAGCGCTGCGGCGAACTGGAAAGCGGACTGCTGACCGTTGGCGAGAGCGAAACCACCCTCCTCAGCGACAGTTTCCGTTGGCAATAATTTTTCGTCTTTTGGGGTAAATTTAAAACCAAATGATTAGATTTTCTTTATAACCCCCTATATTTTTATCAAAAAGCCGCAGATAGAGCAAGTCTTCTGCGGCTTTTTCGTTTATGCGGTAAACTTTTCTAAAAGAATTGACTTTTCCTTCTTGTGGCTTTATAATATATTTTAGATAACTATGTCTATTACTTATGTCCAAAAGGAGACGAAATGTCAGACTACGAAAGATACAGCGACTATAACAACCCCGACGACGATAGCGAGGAGCTGCACCCCTATCCTCTGTGGTTTCGCATTCTGCGGAAGGCAGTAAAATGGCTCTTTATTGCCATATGCCTGTTGACTGTGGGATTGCTTTTGTTCCGCATGAGCTTGCTTGGATGGTATCCCGATTCGGCAAAACAGCTCTATATGACTGCCGACATTGCAGAAGAATATGCCAAAACGGGGGAAGTGGAAGTGCTTACCCAAAAGCTGCTCGTCCCCTACGAATCCCGCAAATACGGATTCTTTTCCGCCGACAATATGCGCTATGTAAAGGCAACGGGCAGTCTCCAATGCTCTATTAGAGTCAACCGCTCTGCCTATGCGGAAATGTCGGAGGTCTACAAAACAAGCCTTGCAAAAGATAGAGACGACAATCTGTCCTTTACCCTCTATTACGGCAACGGAGAAGATATCAACCTCAGCTATACCCCCACCCACGTCAGCCGTGAAACCCATCTCTTTTACGATTACTATAAAATCTGTTTTGACGGCATTGATACTTCCGAAAGCCTGCCTTGGTACCGCCTGAACATTCATCTCAGCGGCGTGGCAGACACGGAAGCCGAGCCCACCGCCTGCATTGTGGTGTATGAAAACAACGAGGAATACAGCCACTTTACCCCCTATATCCCAAGCAAGGAGGAACTGCCCTCTTGAAAGAAACGGTCTACTCCCAAAGCGGGCAAAACCAAAAGGGCGTCACGGTGTTTGGCGTTTTGCTGGTAGGACTTGCCCTGTCCATGCTTTTGTTTTTTGAAGAATGGGGCTATCGCTGGCTGTCCCAGAGCTTTGTGTATCTTTTTGGCGGCGGTGTGATCTGGGTGTCCGTCAGGTATTTTTTCTCTGCCTTTGTGTATGAGATCGTCTGCTATGACGGCGAATGGCTGCTGGTCATCTCTGCAAGGCAAGGCAAAAAAACCACCACCCTTTGCCGTATGCCCCTTAGTCAGCTCCAAACCCTTACCCCTCTTACGCATCCCGCAAACTATGCTGCCCCAAAGGAAAAGCCCAAGCAAACCTTTCGCTTCCGTCAGAATATGTTCCCCGAGGCCACCTGCTGGTGCCGTTTTGACGATGGCGAAACTACTTCGGCGTTAGAGCTGGAGGTGGATCAAGCCTTTTGGGATATCCTTTCTCACTTTTTAATTCCCATGACGATACTGAATACCAACAGCGAGGAAAATGAAAATGGCTGAAATACTTGAAATCGGAATGTTACTTTGCTTTGGATTTTCTTGGCCCATGAACGTAATCAAGTCCTATCGCGCTCGCACCACTAAGGGTAAGAGCATATACTTTTTGTGCTTTATTATTCTGGGCTATCTCTGCGGCATCGGCGCAAAGCTGACAGCGGGTAGCTACAAATGGTACGTGCTGTTCTTTTACGTACTGAACATGACCATGGTCACGGTAGACCTGGCGCTCTACTTCCGCAATATGATGATCGAAAAGAAAGAAGCAAAAGGAGAATAAGAGAATGAAAACCCTGAAAATCCTTGCCATTGGCAACAGCTTTACCCAAGACCCCCTGCGCTATCTTCACGACGTGGCAAAAGAAAGAGGCGTGAATATCAAATGCGTCAATCTGGTCATTGGCGGATGCTCTCTGGAACGCCATTACCGCAACATGATGAGCGGCGCCAACATCTACGCGTTGGAGCTGAACGGCGAGCCAACGGGCTTTTCGGTGTCTCTGTCCCAGGCGCTGGGAAGCGATTGCTTTGACATTGTGACCCTGCAGCAAGCCAGCCACTTCAGCTATCTCCCCGAAACCTACGACCCCTATATTGAAAAACTGGCGGAATACGTGCGCGCTTTCCAGCCCCACGCCAAGCTGTATATCCAGAAAACCTGGGGCTACGAAGACGGCAGCGCCCGTCTCCGTGACCACGGCTTTGCCACCCATACGGATATGTATCTTGCCGCTACCGCCGCCTATGACAACGCCGCCCAAAAGATTGG
>JAZOBX010000089.1:0-2665 GCA_045596205.1 Eubacteriales bacterium
GGTTGACTTGCAGTTGGGCAGCCTTGCCGTCAACGGTACCGCTGAAGGTTTTGTTTGCCCATTTTTTGTTGATCTCGTCTTCTTTATTGACCTTGCCTTGCTTGGAGGAGGTCAAAGTGAATTCGTAGGTTTGCCCGTCAAGCGTAATTTCCGCTACGTCGCCCGTGGCGGCGGTGGCAAAGTTTTCGCTGACGACAGCTTCGCCCCAAGTGTTGACATAGACAGTATCCGAGCCCATTTTGGAGACCAGATGGACCTTTTGGGCATACCACATAGCGGGTTTACCCTGCTTTGAGGTCAGATAGAACAGGTCAATGCTGTAGTGCGCGCCTGTGGCGGAGTCAAGGACGTACGCACTTGTCTGGTTGACGGTAAAGCGTTTTTCTGCTGTCCAGTCTCTTTCGTGGAAATAGACGGCGGGACGCTTTTCGTTGCTGTAGCTCAGACAAATGGCGTTCTCGGGGTCTACGGTGAGGATACCGTCTTCATAATGGGCGGTATGCAGGAAAGAGTAATACCTGAAGGTAAAGGTATGGGCATCGATGGCGGAAACGATGGGGCATACTCTGCCTTGCATGGTGACCGTACCGTCCGCATGGATGATCAGGTCACTGAGCTGTGTGGCTTTTTCGCCCGATTCAATATAGCCGTCTCCGTCTTCGGTGTCGGCGGTGCCGATGGTGGTGAGTTTGGTACGGTAAGTCCCAAGCATTGCCTCATCCAGCACCACTACGGTGGCTTCGGTATAGATGCCGCGGTAGAGCATAGACACGGTATAGGTGCCTGCGGTGAATACGTCTACTTTACCCGAAATCATATCGTAGCTCACAGGTACGGTTTTCCCTGCTTCGGTGATATGGAACAGGTCTTTGACCAAGAGAGGACTGCCTGCAAACACAACGGCGCCTTCTGCAGTGATGGTGATGTCGGCTTCCACGCGAAGGGTATAGGACACTTCCACAGGCTCCTTATCGGGACCGTTGACGTACACAGCCACTCGCACTTCCTGCTCCGCCACGCTCAGAAAATCAATGGGAGCAGACAGAATCTCTGCATAGCAGGAAATCAGGTCCACGTGGGCAGGGTTGGTGGTGAGGGTCTGGGTGTAACCGTTGATCTTCACATGGATATTTTGGAACACGTTATATGAGGTAGTGCCGATTCCGAGAAGCAAGGAAGGAGATTTTACGGAAATCTCATGGGTGCTGTCGGTGACGGAATAGACGATCGTCTTTTGCACGTCCTCGTAATTAGCGTTTCCTGTCAACCCCGAAAGAGGGGTTTTGTTGTATCGAATGGTGAGGGTTACGGGGTAGTCCCCTGCTTTGGTAAAGTCCACCTGAGACAAATCAAAGCAAGTGATGGGGATCTGGGTAAAACGGACGCCGTTGACAATCACGGTGACGTCGTTTTCAAAGGGATAGTCGGAGAGAGCCGTGCCGCGGCGCACCACAACGGTATCGGGGGCGAGAATCACCACGCCGCCCTTTACTTCCACCTCTGCCACAACGGGCTCAGAGTCGGGGTAGCTCAGGGTGATGGGATAGACACCTTCTTGGGTGTAATTGATAGCACCCGTGATATAGTGCACGGGAGTTTCTATCAGCGCGTCACCTTTACGGACCTCAAACAGCGAAGCCAGGTCAATGGGAGCGCCGTTGGGATAGGTGACGATATGCTTTGCGGTAATCGTCAGCTGCTCTTCTTCTACAATGCGAAGTATCGTCTGGCTGCTGCAAGGGGTGGCACCGTAGGTATAGGAGAAGAAGACGGTATAGGTCTTCCCTACCTCTGCGCCGACAAGGCTGCTGCTGTCGATCATGTCGGTAGTTACCTTTACGGGCGCACCGTCCACAAACAGCGAAAAGAGAGAGGTGAAGTCAAAACCTTCCAGCGCAGACAGAGTCATCGGCAATTCGCGGTAAGCGGGAATGGCCTCTACCCAATGGTCGGGATGGACGGTGACGGTAAGGGTGCGGGAGATACCGCCAAAAGTGACGGTATAACTGTATGCACCTGCTTTGCTTTCCACGTCACTTTGGATCATGTCCTCTGTGATAGCCACGGTCTCCCCGTCCTTTTGGGCAGAAAAGAGAGACAAAAAGTCATAGCCGGCTACTTCAGAGGCGGTGAGAATGACGCCGTCCTGCGACAGCGTAAGGCTGTACTGGGTTGCCACCACGTTGACGGTGACGGTGGCTTCCTTGCCGCCGTAGGTACAGTAGACGGTGTAGGCGCCCGGCTCTGCTTTTACTGCATTTTTATCAATGGAGGTGGCAGGGACAGGTACGGATACGCCGTTTTCGGTGATGGTAAAGAGGGTGGTGTAGTCATAATCGGCTATCTGCTCGTCTTTGAGGGTAACGCTTTGTACTACACCTTCCACCACCACACCCCCTTGGGGCGCGGTGGTCGTTTGAGGGGTCTGAGGCCCGCAAGCGGCGAGCAGACAGATACACAGTACGCAAAGAAATGCGACTAAAAATACTTTTTTCATAAAAGTTCCCCTTATCGGTGTAAGATCAATTGGGGCTTCGGCAAATTACATAGGTGTTTCCAGATCGCAGAAGTATACCCACAGATATTTGGTGTGGTTATTTTCAATGACGATCTTGATGCCGCTTTCATGAATGAGGGTCACGTAACGGTCGGATTTGCCGCTTTC
>JAZOBX010000090.1:0-2841 GCA_045596205.1 Eubacteriales bacterium
GAATATCACTGCGAAGCAATACCACTCGCCTATGGCGAATAGAACTGCTTTGAGGTATAGCGTCGCGCTATACCTCAAAGCAACTGCCGCCCACAAACTCGCGAATCAGCGAATTGCAAGGGATCACCGACTCATCCTCAATGGTGCGGAAATATTTGAGATACTTGATCAGGCGGTTTGCCACAAGGAATTGAGGATCGTTATATCCAATTTCCTGCAGGGCAGGGAGGGCTTGCTTTCTCAGAATACAAAGCTCATAATAAAGGGCGGAGTTAAACACGAAATTCGCCCCCTCCTGGTTGGGGTAGATCCAACGGAATTCACCGTTTCTCACCGATTGCCACATATCAATGGTCTGCGCCGCAGGGCAGTTGCGGTATTTCATATCGCGGACGATTCTGCGAATGAGACGAAGGTCTGTGGTGTTGAGAGGAGAATGGTTGTCGATATTGATCTGCATCTGGGGCGCAATATAGATTTTATACTTCTGATGCTTAGGAATAGAAGCGGTTAGCTTTTCATTCAGGGCGTGAATGCCTTCAATGATAATGGGGCTGTGAATGTCCACCTGAACGGTTTTCCCCACCTCTCTCTTGCCCGTTTTGAAATTGAAGCGGGGAAGGACTACCGCCTCTCCGTTGATCAGGGCAAACAGATCGCGGTTAAACGCCTCCACGTCCAGGCAGTTGATATGCTCTAAATCCAGCTCCCCAATGGGCTTGCCTTGAATTTGGCTGATTTTGTCTTTTTCCATGTAGTAATCGTCCATGGAGATCATCACAGGGCGAATCCCTCTGGACAGAAGCTCAATGCGAAGACGGTTGCAGAAGGTGGTCTTGCCGCTGGAGCTGGGGCCTGCAATGCAGATCAGACGAATATTTTCAATATCCGCTTCAATAGCCGCCCCCAAGTCAGACAGCATACGGTTGTGTCTGGCTTCGCACATCTGCACGAAGTCTCTTACACTCCCTTCCTCCACCGCGCGGTTTACGTCGGCAATGGTCTCCAGGTCAGTTTTCTTTCCCCAAAGGTATGCCTGTTGCAGGGTCTTGCCGTAGGTAGACTCTTCCACAAAGGGCGGAATGGTCGCCCCCAGCTCGTAGCGGGGATACTGAATGATCATACCGGGGCTGTAGGGGTGCAGGGTATAGTTTTTGATGCATCCCGTAGACGCCACCATATAGCCGTGGAGATAGTTATAATATTCTCCGCATTTGTAGAGGTGCGCGGTGCTTTCGGGACGGTATTTGAGGATATCCGCCTTGTCATCGTAGCCGAACTTTTCGTAAATCTCTTTGGCCTCCGCCACCGAGCAAGTCACCCGTTCAATGGGCAAATTGGCGGCAATGATCTTTTCCACCTCTTCCCGAATGCTCTCCGATGCCCTGAACATATTAAAACCGTGGGTAATGGGCTGGCAGAAAATGGAGCGGGAAGCGTTATAGCTGAACCGAATCTTCACGTCGGGATAAAGCCGATGAAACGCCATAGCGATAATATACCGCAGAGTGGCTTCGTAGGCCTTTCCCGCCTCAATATGCTCCAGACCCAGCATGGTCAGGGTCATGCCGTCGTTCTTTTCGGTGAATTTATAGTGAAGCTCTTTGATTTGCGAGCCAATCTGACACACGATATATTTGGTTTTGTCCTCCTCGGGCAAAAGATCAATCACACGGCTACCCACAGGCAAGGTGATTTTTTTGTTTTGGTAAATAATGTCGATCATGGGTGTACCTTTCTTGTTTTGGCATGACGCCACCGTTTTTGGTTTTATTATTCTATCATATTTATCTCCGGTTTGCAACCAATTTGCACAAAAGAATCCCTAAAATACCAAAAAATCTATCACTTTCACCCAAATTTTACAATTCGTTTATACCTCGTCTTTTCTCTCTTCAAATTCTTTCGGCATTTTTTGCCTGCTCCCTTGACAAAACGGGCGCGTATGTATATAATAAAGGCGTCAAAAAACTATTTTTGGAGGCAAATATGGGTCAGATCTATACAGTTGCCATTATTGGCGTAGGTGCCAGAGGCGCCCTTGCTTACGGCGAAAAAATTCACAAAGCCACCGACCGTTTCAAAATCGTTTCCCTCTGCGACATCAACGAAGAAAGACTGCATCGCTTTGGTGAAAAGTTTGAAGTTCCCGTAGAACAACGCTTTAACAGCGATACCGAATTTTTTAGAGAAAAGCGCGCTGATATGGTGCTGATCGCCACCCCCGATAAATGCCACTACGGCCACGCCATCTCCGCTTTCCACCTTGGCTACGACGTCATGTGCGAAAAGCCCCTCAGCGACAGCCGCGAGCAATGTCTGGAAATGCTCCAAGCCCAGCAAAAATCGGGTAAAAAAGCCCTTGTTTGCCACGTTCTCCGCTATGCTCCCGCCTTCGTGAAAACCTTTGAACTCCTCCACAGCGGCGCTATCGGCCGTCTGGTAGCCATCAATGCGCTGAAAAGAGTGGCTTACTGGCACCAAGCCCACAGTTACGTTCGCGGGAACTGGCGTAATACCGGCGTTGCCGCGCCTATGATTTTGGCAAAATGCTGCCATGACCTTGACTTGCTCCAATACTATGCAGAGTCCAAATGTGTCAGCGTTTCCTCCGTGGGCGACCTGGTGCATTTCAAAGCCGAAAACGCCCCCGAAGGCGCAACCCACCGTTGTGTGGATTGCCCCCACAAAGATACCTGCCCCTACAGCGCATACGCTCTCTACTATAAGAAATGGAAGGCTATGGGTTGCCCCGAAAACATCTGGCCTGCCAACGTTTTGGTAGCGCCTCCTCTGACCGAAGAAAAGATTTTGAAACAGCTGGCAGAAGGCCCCTACGGC
>JAZOBX010000091.1:0-4275 GCA_045596205.1 Eubacteriales bacterium
GTTTTGGTGAAATCCACTCCGTATTCGCTGAACAGCAGCGCCTTGCTTCTCCCCGACTCCTGGCTTCTCTGCCAAAGGTCGGGCGGGGCAAGGGTGGCGTAAATGCGCTCATTTGGCGGGGTACGGGCAAGGATTTTTTCCGCCCCCTCCGAGATCATCAGATTGCTTTCGCACAGCTCTCTGTACACATACACGTCTCCCTCAGGGCTCATGGCCACCCAAAGGCAGGCCAGACAGTCCAGCCCGTAGTCTACGGTGCGGAACCGTCGCCATTCCGGGGGCAGTTCAAAGGGCAGACAGGTGTGAATGTCATAGGAAAATTCGGCAAAAAACTGACCTTCAAAAATGTTCCATTCTCCGTAGAGCAAAGCCTTTTTCTGGCTTTCGGGGAGCATCTCCAATCTTTCTTTGTAATGGGGATCCGCCTCGCACAAAAAACGGTTTTCGGACAGCAGCGCGGGAATAAAGACCCGTGTGGTGCCCCCCTCGACCACAAATGTCTGACCGTGGGGAGCAGGGTCGATAAATCGCCGCTTGACCCAACTGTGTCCCACGCCACCCGGGTTGGTGGCGCTTTTGATTTGCTTGGGAAAGGCGTTGGTGCCCCTCAGCCGCGAGATAAGATAGAGATACTGAAATTCGGTAAAATGGGTCAGTTCGTCAAAACGGATGGTATCGTATTCTGCCGACTGATAGCGAAACACGTCCCCCTCGGTGGCGCAAAAGCCAAAATCAATGAGAGAACCGTTGACCAGCCTGCCTGTGTGGGTGGTAGACTGGTAGGAAAAGAGAGACGTGGGGTAAAGAGAGCGTGCCACTCGCAAAAGTGACATTTCAAGCTCGGGAAAGGTGCGGCGCAAAATCAGTTGCTTACTGCCCGGGTAGCTTAGGCCGTAGAGCAGGGCGTCGATGAGCTGGGCGTAGGATTTGCCGCCCCCCGCCGCCCCGCCAAACAGCACCTCGTCTGCTTTTGCCCCAAGAAACAGCATTTGCTTTTCGGAAACGGAAAGATCAAGGGTCATTTCGTCACCGTAATTCTGACTTCCAAGTGGTTTTCTGCCATCTCTCTTGGCCAGAGGGCATCGGGCTCAGACAAAAGATATTTGGCAAAAGTGGCGTCGCAATGCTTATTTAGCCCCCACTCCACCAGCTTGTCCTGCAAAATCAGCCGCGCTTCGGCCATGGCCTCGGCAAAGTCGCTGTGGGTACGGGCCCATGTACCCAGCTTTGCCACGCTGACGCCTTTTTTAAGAGCAAACTTACAAAGAGAGGGCGGAGAAGTGGGCTCGCCTGCGCGGAAAAACTGCACCAATTCCTCGGCATAACGTGGGCTATATTCCATGGCAAACCTCCTTCTCTAAAATGAAAAACAGGAAAATCGTGTGTCCGTTTTTTTCTCGGCATCCCTTTTCGCATGGGTGGGCGTGGTTTTCCTGTTTGGCATAAGTCTACCACAACTTTCACTCCCAATTGGGTCATTTTCCACCCCCTTTTCCCCCTTTATCCCAATTTCTCCAAAAAGGTCATTTTTCTTTTGGCTGATATTCTGCTCTTTGTCTTGACATACGTAAAATAAAACTGTATAATGTAAAATGACGAAATATGGGGCTTCTGTATTTGCGCTTTAAATCCGTTTGCCCCAAGGGGCTTCCGTATTTGGGCATAAACGAAACCAAAAAAAGAAAGTATTCATATGCTTTTCATCTTTCTTTTACTTTTGCATTCATTTGGCTGATGCGGTTTTGAAGAACGACGAAAAATGATCATAGCTTTTTGGTTTCTATTTCCGTTCTCGCCCTCTGCAGTACTCAGTACAGCGACGATGGCGAAAACGAAAATTTCTGCCTCAAATCCGTTTGCCCCAAGGGGCTTCCGCATTTGCGCTTTAAATCCGTTCGCCCCTTTCCTATAAAAGACAACAACAGAAAGCGTTTTTCTCTATGAATTACATTTTGCTTGACCTGGAATGGAACCAAGCCTATTATGAACAGTCCCAAGCCGTACAAAAGAGACTGGGCACTCGCCTCAGAGGGGAAGTGATCCAGATCGGCGCGGTGAAGCTCAGCGAAAAAAAGGAAATTTGCGGTTCCTTCAGCGTGATTGTGAAACCCAAATTTTTCCGCCGTATCCACCGCCACGTGATGGAGCTGACGGGCATCACCCAAAGCATGATTGATGCGGGTGTGACGCTGGGGGAAGCCACCTCCCGTTTCCGCCGTTTCTGCGGCGAGGACTGCGTGATCCTCACATGGGGACCTGACGACGTGCCTATGTTTGCGGACAACCTCCGCGCCAACGATATGCCCACCGACTGGTTGCCTCAGGTCTATGACCTGCAAATTATCTACAATATGCAAACCGACGGCAGCAACCGTCAGCGCTCTTTGGAATACGCCATGGAGCAAATGGAAATTGAACAGCATCTGCCCGCCCACGACGCCTTAAACGACGCCTACTTTACCGCCCTTGTTGCCGCCAAGCTGGACATTGCCAAGGGTATTCTCCAATACGCCCACCATAAAGGGCAGTACCTGGCAGAGTGGGAGCTGGGCAACGCCGATGTAGGCGAGGTTGGGTTTACGGCCGTGGAAGCCATTTTAAAGCATGAAACCGTCGACCGTCCCCTCTGTCCTCTCTGCAAAAACCGACTGGAAAAGACAGGCAAGCTGCTCCATGCCAAAGGGCAGAGATACAGCCGCCTGATGACCTGCGAGGAGCATGGCAAGCTGATGCTCTCCGTCCGCATTATCCGCAATCTCAATGAAACCATCCGCGGCAAATGCACCATAGTGGAAGCCACGGAGGAGCGCATTGCCACCTACGAAGCCAAACTGAAAGCGGCAGAAGTGGTCAAAACTGCCAAACGACGCCACAGACGAAGCAACCGCAGTAAGGTGCCTGCTGGAAAAGAATAAAGAAAACGAAAAGGACGAGCCAAAACTCGTCCTTTCGGTTTTTATAAAGAACTGCTTTACGGACACTCCAAGGGTGTGATGCGAATGACAAAATAGGATAAAGAAGGAAGAAAAAAGAGAAAAATCTACGTTTTGCCTGAGAATTTCTACCGTTTAGCCGAAAACAGTTCACAAATGCGACAATTTCTGCTACAATAAAGGCAAGAAAGCAGGGGAGGAGAGACGTCTTGCATATCAGAATTGAAATCTGTGAGGGCGGCGAGGAAGAAATCATCATCCGTTGCCACAAACAAACAGAGCAAATCAAAACGATTGAAACCATGCTGGAAGATACGTTGTCTGCCAAAAGAACGCTCTCCCTGCATACCTCAGGCGTGGAGTATCTGATAGAGATCAAAGATATTCTTTTTTTTGAGACCTACGACGGCAAGGTCTATGCCCACACAAAACATAAAAACTTCACCGCAGAATATACCCTTACCGAACTGGAGAATCTTCTGCCCTCTTGCTTCGTGCGGGTGTCCAGGTCGTGTATTGTCAATGTTATGTCCGTGACATTTATCAAGCGGGAATTGGTGGGGAACGGCACCCTCGGCTTTGTTGATACAGAGAAAAAAGCCTATTTTTCAAGAAGCTACTTTAAACTTCTGCGTGAAAAAATAGATGAAATGAGGTTGGGAAAATGAAAACGGAAAAAATCTTTTGGGGTCTGGCAATTATTTTGCTGGCGGTAGCGCTTTTGCTGGACGGCATTGGGTTGCTGTCTCCCTTAACGGAAAAAATCGGGGAGTTGTCATTTTTTGTGATCGTCTGCGTCCTGCTCCTTGTGGCATATACCGTCGCTCGCGTATGCAGAGGGAAGGTGAAAGAGATTTTTGTTCCTTTGGCGCTGATATTTATGTTGCTGGAAAAGAACATTGCCACCGTCCTTGGCCGTTCTGATCCCAACATGATCAACAATTGGCTTCTGTTGGGGTGCGCGGTACTGCTCCAGATCGGTTTTTCCATTTTGTTTTCTCATTGGAAAGTGAAAATCAATTTCGGGGAGAATACAGAGTATGAAATAGAGGGTGACGGATTACACACCTCCGCAAAGAGCAAAGCCAAACATACCAAATCCCGCTTTACCTCCTCTGTTCGCTACATTGACGGTGAAACCTTTGGTACGGAATGGGTGGAAGGTAACATGGCCTCTACTGTGATCAGATTTGAAAATGCCGAAAAATACGCAGGCGGTGGCACCTTACATCTGGAAAACAATCTGGGGTCCATGGAGGTGGAATTGCCTGCTATATGGCGCTTTGACGTGGATATTGAAAACTCCTTAGGCTCTGTGGTTTACCCCAGCGAAAAAGGAGAC